>JBBIIR010000355.1:0-2721 GCA_037446455.1 Hydrogenophilales bacterium
CCGCCGGCGTGCGCGCCGGGCCGGCTCCAGGTCCGCGTGACGGCGTAGCCGAGGCGATTGCCCCAGGCGTCGCCCTCCGCCAGACCCAGGGTTCGCCAGGGCAGGTTGCCGGCGCCGGTGGCGCAACGTCCGTCCGGCAGGCGATCCTCGAGGCCGTCATTCACGCGAAAGTCGCGAAGCGGCTGCTCGAAGCTCCCCTCTCCCGCGAGCGGGAGAGGGGGTGGGGGTGAGGGAACTCGCATGGTCGGTTGACGATTCTCATGACCATGCGAGTTGGCGCGGCCTCCGGCTGCCGGCACGCGCAGGTCGGGGCAGGGCAGATGGCCCGGGGAATCGGCGGCGCGGCGCGCCAGGGCGTAGCCGACCAGGGCGGTGCGGGCATGCTCCAGGGCGCGCCGGGTGTCGGCGGTCTGGCGTTCGGCGATCTGCCGGCCCAGGGGCATGAGCATGCCGCCCAGCAGCAGGGTGACGATGAAGAGGACGATGGCCAGTTCGACCAGGGTGAAGCCGCCTGCGCCGGTCGGGCCCGGCCAGTCGGGTTCAGCGCGCATCGGCCGCCTCGGATTGATGTTCAAGGCAGTAAGTCCCACGAACTGGATTCCCGCGTGCGCGGGAATGACGGATTTTTTGAGCGCAGAGAATTCTCACAATCTCTCATGCCAGGTCCACCACAGCAGTCGGCATTCCGCCTGGCCGCTGGGCGCATCGGCCGGGAACCGCAGGGCGCAGCGTTCGACGGTGAAGAAGCCCGCCTTCTCGGCGCGCAGTCGGGCCAGCAGGGTCTCCAGCCCGGCACGGTCGAGATTGCCGGCGGACAGTTCCAGCACGCTGACCCGCAGGCCGGCCATGAGCGTACTCTCCGCCCGCGGCGACAGGCGCCAGGACAGGCTGTCGAGGCCGATCTCGGCGCGCGCGGCGGCGAGCGCGGTCACCCAGGCGGCGCGGTCTTCCTCGCCGATGAAGCCGATGTCGCGGATCTGTTGGTGCAGGGCGGTTTGCGCACGGTCGCGCGCCAGCTTTTCCGGGGCCAGACCGGCGGCTTGCGTGGCGGCGTCGAGGACCTGTCGCGCGGCGGCGGCCGCGGCGGCGCGCTCGCCGTGCACGCCCAGCGCCCAGGCGACCAAGCCGCCGCCGAGGACAACGGCGGCGAGCAGGGCGAGAGCGGGACGGCGCGGGGAGAAATCAGCGGGCGGCTTCATCGCAAGGCCACCTCGATGCGGAAATGGGCGTTCAGGCGGCCCTGGCCGAATTCACCTTCGAGGCCGTGCTCCGGCGCGGCGTCGAGCGGCCAGAGCGCGACTTCGACGCTGTGTCCGGCGGGCAAGGTCGCGCGCAGGCGGTCGCGCAGCGCTTCGACGCGCGCGTGGGCGCGGCGGAAGTCGCCGTCGAAGGGGCTGACTTCCCCTTCCAGGGCGAGCACGGCCGGGGCGCCGTCGCGCGCGCGCGGGGAGGTCCAATCCAGCCGCCGCGGGCGGATGTCGCCGGTGGCGGCGACGGCGCGCATGGCCACCTCCAGCAGGGGGCCCGGCGCCAGGTCGAGGGCGCTGACGGTTTGCCAGGCATCCAGGGCGCGCAGGCGGTGGTGCACCGCGTCGCTGCCGCCGGCCTCGCGCAACAGAGCGCTTTCCCGCTCGCGCAGTGCGTCGGCAGAGCGCAGCATATGCTCGCTTTGCCCGTGCAGGCGCCAGGCGTCCAGCAGCAGGCCGGCGCTGCTCAGCGCGGCGATTCCGGCGCAGGCCAGGGCGGCGCGGCGGAAGACATGGCCGAGGCCGCGGGCGCGCGCCAGCTTGCCCTGTTCCGGCGTCCTCAGGTTGGCGCCTGCGGGCGCTTCCGGCAGCAGGCGCAGATACAGGGCGTCGCTGGACTCCGCCAGCAGGGAGGGGGGCAGGTTGAGGGTATCGAGCAGTCGCGCGCGGGCGATGCTCTCGCACTGGAAGCCGGAGGATTCGGGCAGCAGGCCGTGCAGGTCGGACAGGGTGTTGAGCGGGTCGAGCAGCAGCGTGCGCAGGCGTTCCACGCGCGCCAGCAGGCGCTGGCCGACGAGGGCCTGGCGGGTGCGCTCGATTTCCTCGGCGTAGCTCTCCAGCGGGTTTTCATGCTGCCGGCTGTCCACCGGCGCCAGCCGGGAGAAACGCAGCTCGCCGTTCTCCAGATAGCTCAGGCGCAGGCCGCCGGTCTGTTCCGAAACCAGCAGCAGGCGCGCGCTGCCCAGTCCCAGGCGGCGGGCCAGGGCGGGCGCGAGGGCGGGCACCAGCCAGATGCCGGCCAGCCAGGCGCCGCGCACATGCAGGATGTCCAGCCAGGGCGCGAGCATGGCGGGATTGGTGAGGCCCATCATCAGGTAGTGGTCGCGCCGGCTGTCGTCGCGCATCGGCTCCTGGCGCAGGGCGGCGCGGTAGGGCGAGTGGTGCATGAGCTGGCGCAGGCGGCGCTCGGTCATCTCGCGGCGGTCGCGGCCGCGCGCATGCGGCAGGGGATCCGGGCGGTAGAGTTCGTCGACGGTGTCGACGGCCACGGCCACGGGCACATTCGCATGCCGCAGCAGCAGGTCGTTGAACATCTGCCAGCCTTCCTCGCCCGGCGGCAGGGCGCGCGCCTCGGCGAGGCGGCCGCGCCGGTACACGGCACAGCTGGCGCCGGCGGCGGAGACATAGAGCAGCAGCCGCGCAGCCAGGCGGATGGGCAAGAGCCTCACAGCGGCAGCTCCCCGATGATCTGGTA
>JBBIIR010000356.1:0-2719 GCA_037446455.1 Hydrogenophilales bacterium
ATTCTTCACCCTGTCCAAGAGCTACAACATGCCCGGCTGGCGGGTCGGCTTCATGGTCGGCAACCAGCGCCTGTGCGCCGCCCTGGCGCGCATCAAGAGCTACCATGACTACGGCACCTTCACGCCCATCCAGGTGGCGGCCATCACCGCCCTGGAAGGCCCCCAGGATTGCGTGAGCGATATCCGCGAGATGTACCGCAAGCGGCGCAACTCCTTGATCAAGGGCCTCAACGAGGTGGGCTGGAAGGTGGAGGCGCCCAAGGCCACCATGTTCGTCTGGACGCCCATTCCCGAGCCGTACGCCGAGATGAAGTCGCTGGAGTTCTCCAAGAAGCTCCTGCTCGACGCCAAGGTGGCGGTGGCGCCGGGCGTCGGCTTCGGCGACTACGGCGACGACCACGTGCGTTTTGCGCTCATTGAAAACGAACATCGCACCCGGCAAGCGATACGCGGCCTGCGCGACATGTTCCGCAAGGATGGATTACTGAAATGAAAACAAGCAACGCGAGTTTCAGTGAAGGCTCACGTGAGCGCAGCGAACGTGATGCCGGAGCTAAACCAATCAACGTAGGCCTGCTGGGCATCGGCACCGTCGGCGGCGGCACCTGGACCGTTCTCACCCGCAACGCGGAGGAAATCACCCGCCGCGCCGGCCGGCCCATCCACATCACCGCCGTGGCCGACCGCAACCTGGACCTGGCCCGCGCGGTCACCGGCGGCAAGGCGCGCATCACCGACGATGCCTTCGCCCTGGTGAAGGATCCGGACATCGACATCATCGTCGAGCTCATCGGCGGCTACACCGTGGCCAAGGAACTGGTGCTGGCCGCCATCGACCATGGCAAGCACGTGGTCACCGCCAACAAGGCCCTGCTCGCCGTGCATGGCAACGAGATCTTCGCCGCCGCCCAGAAGAAGGGTGTCATGGTCGCCTTCGAGGCCGCGGTCGCCGGCGGCATCCCCATCATCAAGGCGCTGCGCGAGGGCCTCTCCGCCAACCGCATCCAGTGGATCGCCGGCATCATCAACGGCACCACCAACTTCATCCTGTCCGAGATGCGCGACAAGGGTCTGGCCTTCGCCGACGTGCTCAAGGAAGCCCAGCGCCTGGGCTACGCCGAGGCCGATCCCACCTTCGACATCGAGGGCGTGGACGCGGCGCACAAGGCGACGCTCATGTCCGCCATCGCCTTCGGCATCCCCATCCAGTTCGACAAGGCCCACATCGAGGGCATCTCCAAGCTGGAAGCCGCCGACATCCAATACGCCGAGCAACTGGGCTACCGCATCAAGCTCCTGGGCATCACCAAGCGGGTGGAGAAGGGCGTCGAACTGCGCGTGCATCCCGCCCTGGTGCCGGCCAAGCGCCTCATCGCCAACGTCGAGGGTGCCATGAACGCCGTGCTGGTCTGGGGCGACGCCGTCGGCGCCACCCTCTACTACGGCAAGGGCGCCGGCGCCGAGCCCACCGCCAGCGCGGTCATCGCCGACCTGGTGGACGTCACCCGCCTGCACACCGCCGACCCCCTGCACCGGGTGCCGCACCTGGCTTTCCAGCCGGACCAGCTCACCGACCTGCCCATCCTGCCCATGGACGAGGTGGAAACCGCCTACTACCTGCGCCTGCGCGCCCTCGACAAGCCCGGCGTGCTGGCCGACATCACGCGCATACTCGCCGACCTGGAAATCTCCATCGACGCCATGCTGCAGCGCGAGCCGGAAGAAGGCGAGGACCAGACCGACATCGTCCTGCTCACCCACGTGGCCAGGGAAAAGTCCGTCAACGCCGCCATCGCCAAGATCGAGGGCCTCCCCAGCATCGCCGGCAAGGTGATACGTATCCGCATGGAAGAGTTGAAGGGCTGAAGCTTTTTCCCCTCTCCCGCGGGCGGGAGAGGGTTAGGGTGAGGGGGCTTTTCATTTGAGCCTCTTGCAAAACTCCTCGCCGGAGCGGTCTGATGGGTAGTGGTCCGCCTCTGGGGAGCGGTTTGTCTGGAGACGCCGGGGTTGCGGTGTGGCAAGAGGCTCATTTGTCGCGCGTGACCATTACCCTCACCCCCGGCCCCTCTCCCGCTTGCGGGAGAGGGGAGTAAACGACACGGAATCCGCCATGCAATACGTCAGCACCCGGGGCCGCTCCCCCGCCCTGAGCTTCTCGGAAATCCTCCTGGGCGGCCTGGCGCCGGACGGTGGCCTGTACCTGCCCGAGACCTATCCGCATTTCTCCGCCGCCGATCTCGCGGCCATGCGCGGGATGGATTACCGGGAACTGGCCTTCGCCATTCTCTCCCGGCTGGCCGACGACATCCCCGCCGCCGACCTCAAGGCCCTGGTGGACAAGACCTACACGGTCGAGGCCTACAGCCACGGCCGGCCCCGCAGTGGCAACGTAGGCGACTTCAGCCAGATCACGCCGCTGCGCAAACTCGAAGACGGCCTATACATCCTGGAACTATCCAACGGCCCCACCCTGGCCTTCAAGGACATGGCCATGCAACTTCTGGGCAACCTGTTCGAGTACGCCCTGGACAAGGTGGGCCAGGACATCAACATCCTGGGCGCCACCTCCGGCGACACCGGTTCGGCCGCCGAATACGCCATGCGCGGCAAGCACAACGTGCGGGTGTTCATGCTCTCGCCGGCGCAAGGCATGACCCCCTTCCAGCAGGCCCAGATGTACAGCCTGCAGGACGCCAACATCTTCAACATCGCCGTGCGC
>JBBIIR010000357.1:0-2710 GCA_037446455.1 Hydrogenophilales bacterium
GTCGGTGGATTGCCGCGTCGCTGTGTTCGTCGCAATGATGGCGGATGGAGCCTTTCCCACATGTCCTCCGGGTGGGGCCTCGTGGAAATGAAAAAAGCCGCGTTCAGCGGCTTTTTCCTGCGGAGCGTGCGCCCGGCTCAGGCTTGCCGGCGGCGCGCCATCCAGCCCACCAGGCCGAGGCCGGCGAGGAGGAGGGCGTAGGTTTCGGGCTCGGGGACCGGGGCATAGGCATAGGCATTCGCGTATAGCGTGCCACCGAGATCGTTATTGGTCAGGTTGACGAAACTGGCGCTGAGTACGGCACTCTGGGATGGGCCTGTCCAATGACCAGCATTTACGCTGCTGTAGGACGTTTGATTACCCGTGCCCATAGCGCCGTCGCCCCAAACGCTCAAATACGCCGATGAGTTAGCGTCTGACACGGAGTATGTGGCAGTGGCCGGCGCGCTGAATAGCACCATGCTGTTGGCAGTGAGCGTGAAACTGGCAGAACGCAGACTATGTGCCCAGCCAAAACCGGAACCCGCGGCGACCCATGCGGCAAGAGTCGAGGCATCCGCACTGGCAGTGGCCGGGCCTTGTGCGGCGGAGATGGGACTGGTCCAGCCATGGGCAGAGCCCCCGACACTCCACTGCGATGAAGGGTCGTTGGTGGCGCTTACACTGGAGTACTGACTACCAGGAGCCCAAGTCAAACCAGGCGCAATGTTGTCGAGAGGATTCAGGTCAAACAGCCTTACCGTGAAGCTGGACCAGTCGATGCTGGCTTCGGCGGCCGGCGGCGAAACGGCCTGCGCTTGCGCGGAAAGGCCGAACAGGGCCACGGTGAGGGCGGAAATCAGGGTCTTGCGCATGGGCGCCTCCTTGGGAGGAGGTTGCTTCGGATTGTGCCGGGGCTTCGTCAGCAAGCAACGGCACGTAAAACCAGCAAGAATCATGCCACGAAGTTAAGTCCTTGATTCGCTTAACCACGCCGGCGAAGGCCGGAAAATGGTGTAAAAAATTTCGACAAATTCACGGGGCGTAGTGTCGCAAATCCGGGGTGGCGCAAGGCAGTGCCCTCGGGTATAGATAAATAAGCACTGGCTAATGCTTGCCGCCCGGTCCGCCGGCCGGACTTGATGCATAGCCATGATGGCGGGGATCTCGCACGAATTTATCTATCCGCCCACTCCGTAACGGTCGCCGCAGTCCCCGAACCCGAAGCCTACGCCCTGCTGCTGGCCGGGCTGGGGCTGGTGGGCTTCGCGGCGCGGCGGCGCAAAACGGCCTGACCGCGAACCTTACCCAACCCAGAGGGCCGCTTTCGCGGCCCTTCTTCTTGGCGCTTCCATCCATGACTCGCACGATGGGGGTGGATGAAATCCGTGCATATTGTTTATATCGTGGTTAATATGCACGAATGAAGGACCGCCTGGCCCAACACATCCTGATCGAACTCCTGGCCGAGTTTCCGGCTGTGGTCTTGCTCGGGCCGCGCCAGGCCGGCAAGACCACCCTGGCCCTGGCGGAGATGGCGCGGCACGGCGAGGCGCGCTATCTGGACCTGGAGTTGCCCTCGGCCCAGCGCCAGCTGGACGACCCGGAGGCCTTCCTGCTCGGGCAACGCGGCCGGCTGGTGATCCTCGACGAGGTGCAGCGCCTTCCGGAGCTGTTCGCGGTCCTGCGTGGCGTGATCGACCTGCGTCGCCGGGATGGGGAAGCCGCGGGGCAGTTCCTGCTGCTGGGTTCCGCTTCCGGGGACTTGTTGCGCCAGGCCAGCGAGAGCCTGGCCGGAAGGGTGGCGCGACTGGAGCTGACGCCCTTTCTGGCGCGCGAGCTGCTCCCGCCGGACTCGCCGGCCGCCGATCTGAATTCACTCTGGGTACGGGGCGGCTTTCCCCTCTCCTGGCTGGCGCCGGACGACGCGGCCAGCCTGCGCTGGCGCGAGTCCTTCATCGCCACCTATCTGGAACGGGACATCCCCGCCCTGGGACCGCGCATTCCCGCCACCACCCTGCGCCGCCTGTGGACCATGCTGGCCCACGCCCAGGGCGGGCTGCTCAACCTGTCGCAACTGGGCGCGTCCCTGGCCATCAGCGGCCAGACCGTGGCCCGCTACGTGGACCTGCTGTGCGACCTCATGCTGGTGCGGCGCCTGCCGGCCTGGCATGGCAACGTGGGCAAGCGGCTGGTGCGCGCGCCCAAGGTCTATGTGCGCGACAGTGGCATCGTGCATGCGCTGCTGGGGCTGGCGGACCTGGAGGCGGTGCTGTCCCACCCGGTGGCCGGGGGGAGTTGGGAGGGTTTCGTCATCGAGCAGCTGATCGCCGCCGCGCCTTCGGCGGAGGCCACGTTCTACCGTACCAGCCACGGCGCCGAGGCCGACCTGGTGCTCAGCTTCCGCGATGGGAAGTCCTGGCTCGTGGAAATCAAGCGTTCCTCGGCGCCCACGGTGTCGAAGGGTTTCCATCTGGCCGCCGCCGATGTGGGCGCGAAGCGCAAACTGCTGGTGGCGCCGGTGAACGAGGCCTATGTCTTGCGCGACGGCGTCGAGGTGGTCAATCCGCTGACCGCGGCCATGGAGATCTCGGACCGCTGAGTACCGCGCGACGGCCAAATTGCGCCACAAGGTGAATGGAATGTGTCAGACGACTGCCTGAGATCGCCACGCCCTTCGGGCTCGCGATGACAATTGGTAGGGTGGGCTCGCGATGACAATTGGTAGGGT
>JBBIIR010000358.1:0-2706 GCA_037446455.1 Hydrogenophilales bacterium
GGGCGAGCCGGAGTGGCGCACGGTGTTCTGGTTCGCGCTGGTGGCCATGGCGGGCTCCGCCGCGCTCGCCAGCCTGACCGGCTGGCACGCGCCGCGCCGCGAGGAGTTGCCTTTGCTGCTGGCCCTGGGCGCCCTCGCCACGCTCGGCCAACTGGCGATGACCCGCGCCTACAAGCGGGGGGATACCGTGGTGGTGGCCAGCTTCGCCTTCAGCACCGTGGTATTCAGCGGTATCCTTGACATCATCGTCTGGCGGCAGGAGATGCCCGCCGTGGCCTGGATCGGCATGGCGCTGACCGTGGCCGCGGGCGTCTGGGCCTTACTACTCAACGCGAGGAGCGCGAAGTGATAGCCATCAAGAGCGAAGGCAAGCTGGTTTCCGTCAGCGTCATCGGCGAATTCACCCTGGCCGACTACAAGGAATTCGAGCAGGAGGTGGAGCATGACATCCAGTTCCAGGGCGGCGTCAACCTGCTCATGGACCTGCGCGACATGGTCAACTACACCCTCGACCTGGCCTGGGAGGAGATCAAGTTTTCGCGCCGGCACCGCTACGACTTCCGCAAGATCGCGGTGGTCACCGGCGACGAGTGGATGGTGTGGATCGCCTGGCTCAATCGATTGTTCGTCGACGCCGATCTGCGCGTCTTCGACGAACCGGGCATCGCCCTGGAATGGCTGGAGCAGGCGGACGACACCGTTTGAGTCTTAGGTTGCAGCCACCGGCTCTTCGATGATTTCAAAATCGTGGGTCATCTCGGCGGTCTTGCCCAGGATGATGCTGGCCGAGCAGTACTTCTCGGCCGACAGCTTGATGGCCCGCTCCACCACCTCCGGCTTGAGGCCGCGGCCGCGCACGGTGAAGTGCATGTGGATCCTGGTGAACACCTTGGGATGATCGTCGGCGCGCTCGGCGGACACTTCCACCTCGCAGCCGGTCACGTCCTGACGGCTCTTCCGCAGGATCATCACCACGTCCACCGAGGTGCAGCCGCCGGCGCCCATGAGCAACAGTTCCATGGGGCGGGGCCCCAGGTTGCGGCCGCCGATGTCCGGCGAACCGTCCATGATCATGGCGTGGCCGCTGCCGGATTCGGCCATGAAGCAGACGTTTTCGACCCATTTGACGCGGGATTTCATTGGATTTTTCTCCGGGGGTTGGTTGTGTTCAATCGCGGATGCGGTACCAGAGCAGGCCGATCCATTCGTGCAGGGCCACGTAGCTGGCCTCGAGCCCCCTGGGATGGGGCAGGAAATCGAGCGGGGTGAGGCGGGTCGCCATCGTATAGCCGGTGCCGGCGGGGATGACCTGGAAACCGGCCGCCTCGAATTCGGGCACGGCGCGCCGCAGATGCCAGGCGTGCGTCACCAGAAAGATGCGGCGGATGCCGGCCCCGTGCAGGATTTCCGCGGATTGACGCGCGTTTTCCCGGGTGTTGCGCGAGGTGTCCTCCAGCCAGCGCGTATCCAGTCCGTATTCGTCGCGCAGCATGGCGCGCAGGATGTCGCCCTCGGCGCGGCCGCCGTCCGGGGCGCCGCCCGTCACCAGCAGGGGCTTGCGCCATTGCCGCGCGAGCCGCGCCCCATAGCGCGCGCGCTCCAGGGTGTAGCGCCCGGCGGTGTCGCCGCCATAATCCAGGCTGTCGCGAACCTTGCCGCCGCCCAGCACGACGATGGCTTCCGCCTCCTTGCCGGTGAGCGCGCGCGGCGTCGGCTTCAGACTGTCGAGCAGGAGATTGCCGACGAGCGGCATGGAGAGCACCCACAGGCCCGCGAAAGACAGGCCGATCAGCCATTTGCCCAGCCGACGCCGGCGTTGCAGCAGGAGCAGGCCGATGCCGCCCGCCAGCAACAGGCTGAGCGGCGGCAGCAGGAAAGCCGCGAGGAAATTTGTGAGCAACCACGAGTAGGACATGCCCGCATTATCCCCACGGCGGGCCTCACATCAAGCCAGGTTTGACAGCCACGACCGGGCTCCATAAAATCCGCGTTTTTCCGTAGTCCCCCATTTTGGATCGCGACATGAAAACCTTCTCCGCCAAGCCCCACGAGGTCCAGCACGGCTGGTATCTGGTGGACGGCACCGACAAGGTGCTGGGCCGTCTGGCCTCCGAGATCGCCCGCCGCCTGCGCGGCAAGCACAAGGCCATCTACACCCCCCACGTGGACACCGGCGACTACATCGTCGTGGTCAACGTCGACAAGATTCGCGTCACCGGCAACAAGGCCGAGGACAAGGTGTACTACCGCCATTCCACCTTTCCCGGCGGCATCCGCGAAACCAACTTCGGCAAGATGCAGGCCCGCTTTCCCGGCCGCGCCCTGGAGAAGGCCGTGAAGGGCATGCTGCCCAAGGGCCCGCTGGGTTACGCCATGATCAAGAAACTCAAGGTCTATGCCGGCGGCGAGCATCCCCACGCCGCGCAGCAGCCGCAAACCCTGGAAATCTGAGGATCCCGAATGATCGGCACCTATTACTACGGCACCGGCCGCCGCAAGAGCTCCGTCGCGCGCGTGTTCATGAAGGCCGGTTCCGGCAAGATCGTCGTCAACGGCAAGCCCGTCGACGAGTACTTCTCGCGCGAAACCGGCCGCATGATCGTGCGCCAGCCCCTCAAGCTGGTCGAGCGTGACGGCAACTTCGACATCATGGTGAACGTCAACGGCGGTGGCGAAACCGGCCAGGCCGGCGCCGTGCGCCACGGC
>JBBIIR010000359.1:0-2693 GCA_037446455.1 Hydrogenophilales bacterium
GGCCGCGCGCGCGGCGGGCCAGCCGGCGCCGGAATTCCCCGAGACCCTGGTCGCGGCGCATCTGGACAACACCTGGCACGACACCGCCGAGGCGGTCATCGGCAACTGGATGGGTTGCATGTATCAATTGACCCATCGGGATCGCGACAAGCCCTTCATGGACGGCATCGATCCCGACGATCCCTTCGGGCTTTATCGCGCCAAGGGATAGCGGCTTGGCCTGGGACGGGAACATGGCATAATCCGCCACCGATTTTTCCCGCGCTTCATTCACACGGAGGACTCGATCGTGGCAAAAGCAGCCAAAAAGCAGGCCGGCAAACCCGCGACGAACAGCGTCAAGAAAGCTGTCAGCAAGGCCGTGGCCGCCGCGAAAGCGAGCGTGTCGGGCAAGAAGCCGGCTAGCGAACCGGTAGCGGCCAGCGCGGCGAAGAAGACCACCCTCAAGGCCCCCGCCAAGGCTGCGGCGGCCAAGGCGGGCACGCTCAAGGGCGCCGCGGCGAAAACCAAGGTGGCGCCGGAGAAGCAGGCTCCCGCCAAAGCCGCTCCGGCCAAAGCGGCAACGGCGAAGGCCAAACCGGCGCCCGTCAAGGCGGCTCCGGCCAAGGCCAAGGCGGCGCCCGTCAAGGCGGCTGCCGGCAAAGCCGCGCCGGTGAAAGCCAAGGCGGCTGCCGTGCAAACAGCGGCGGCCAAGGCCAAGCCCGCTGCCGCGAAAGCCGCTCCCGCCAAGCCCAAGGCCGCTGTGAAAGCCGCCCCGGCCAAGGCGAGTACCCCAAGAACCGCACCGGCCCCCGCCACGGCCATGCCTCAAGTGAAAGCGAAAACCGCCGTTAAACAGCCTGTTCCCACTCCACCGCCGGCACCCAGGAAGCCGGCTGCCAAACAGGCGACGGCAATCCCTCCCGCGAAACCCATGAAAACCAGCGAAACAAAAACCTCCACCGAGAAAACCGGTATATCCCCCCGCAAGCCTCTGGGCGCTCCGCTCACCGACGCCGACGTCCTGGCCATGTCCGACAAGGACTACATGAACGATGCGCAACTGGCCTTCTTCAAGGCCAAGCTGGAAGCGATGCGCGACGAGATCCTGGAAAACGCGCGGGAAACCGGCGAGCACCTGAAGGAAAACGAAGTCTTCGCCGACCCCAACGACCGCGCCACGGTGGAAGAGGAAAACCTGCTGGAGCAGCGGGTGCGCGACCGCGAACGCAAGCTGTTGAAGAAAATCAACGCCTCGCTCACCCGCATCGAGGAAGGCGCCTACGGCTACTGCCTGGAAACCGGCGACCCCATCGGCATCCCCCGCCTGCTGGCGCGGCCCACCGCCGAGCTGTCGATCGAGGCGCAGGAAAAGCACGAGCGGCTGGAGAAGCTGTACGCCGACTGAAGCTTCCAGCTTTGAAAAAATGGCCGCGCGAGCGGCCATTTTTCATTTCCGCTCAGAGCCTGTGAATATATCCAGGACGGCCACAACACCGGGTGTCATCCCCGCGAAAGCGGGGATCCAGAGACTTTGTAACCCGTTGAATTCCTGGATTCCCGCTTTCGCGGGAATGACGGTTTTCTTGGGGTGTGGCATTTTTTCACACCCTCTCAGGCCACGCTCAGGCGGCGCGCCAGAAAGCCCAGGGCATCCTCGAGGGCGGCGGCGGCGGCGGCGCTCAGCCCTTCGCCCAGTCCGAACGCGTGGCCACGGATCGCCAGCACGTGGCAGGGCGGCGGCGGCCGCCCATGGTGGTGTTGGTAAGCCGCCAGCAGGGCCGCGGGCGACAACGCGTGGCTGGAGTAACTGGTGTCCCGCTGTGACCGCACGGGCTGGAAGGAGAAGCCCGCCAGCGCCGGGTCGACGCTGGCGTCGATAAAGACGACTTCATTGCGCCCCGCCAAATCCAGCACGTATTCGACCTGCAACTGGAAATCGCTGAGCAGTTCCACGTCGGGCAGGTTCAGGGCTTCCAGCCGTTCGATGGCCAGCGGCCCGAGGGCATCGTCGCCCCGGCTCGGGTTGCCGATGCCGATGACCAGGCGGCCGGCCCTGCCTTCCACCCGGCTCAACAGAAGCCCCGCATGTCCCGGGTGACGGCGTCCAGGCGCCCGCCTTCCGCATCCAGCAGTTCCACTTCCAGGGGCATCTTGCCCAGGGCATGGGTGGCGCAGGACAGGCAGGGGTCGAAGGCGCGCACGGCGACTTCGATGTGGTTGAGCAGGCCCTCGCTCAGCTTGCGGCCGTCCAGGTGCTGGCGCGCCACCTGGCGGATGGCCTCGTTCATGGCCTGGTTGTTGTGGGTGGTGGCGACGATGAGGTTGGCGCGCACCACCAGGTCGTTCTCGTCCACGCGGTAGTGGTGGATGAGGGTGCCGCGCGGCGCCTCGATCATGCCGACGCCGCGTTCGCGGCGCTCGCCGGTGACCACCAGGTCGGCGCCCAGCAGGTCGGCATCGTGCAGCAGTTCCTTGATCATCTCGGCGGCGTGCAGCATCTCGATCATGCGCGCCCAGTGGTAGCCCAAAGTGGCGCCGGCGGCATTCCCCGCGTCGAAGGCCATGAAGGCACGGCGTTCGTGGTCGGCGAAAGGCGTGGGGATGAAGTCGCACTGGGTCACCCGGGTCAGCGGCCCGACCCGGTACCAGCCCTCCTCCGGCCCCAGTTCGCGGAAGAAGGGGAACTTCATGTAGGACCAGGATTTCACCTG
>JBBIIR010000360.1:0-2652 GCA_037446455.1 Hydrogenophilales bacterium
GGGCGCGCCGGGGCGGGCGCCGGGCTCGTTGCGGGCCAGGGTGAGGAGCTGGTTGACCAGATGGCTGCAACGCTGCGCGCTGTCGCAGATGCGTTCGAGGGCGTCGCGCACCGGTTCCGCCACCGGTTCGCGCCGGGCCAGTTCGGCGCGCCTTGAGACCGGCGAAGGGAGTGCGCAACTGGTGCGCGGCGTCGGCGACGAAGCGGCGTTGCGCCTCCATCATCGTCTTCAGCCGCTCGATGAGGGCGTTCACTTCCAGGATCAGCGGACGCACCTCGTCCGGCGCGCGGGTTGCGTCCAGCGGCTGCGGGTCGTCGCGCGGACGCGCCGCCACCTCGCGGCGCAGCCGCTCCAGGGGTTCGAAGCCGCGCTTGAGGCCGATCCACACGGCGATGCCGGCGATGACGATGAACATGAACTGGGGAATGACGATGTTGCCGAGGATGCTGCGCCCCAGGCTCTGGCGGGCATCGATGGGCTCCGCCGCCTGCGCCAGCAGGGCGTCGCCGCCGGCGACCGCGAAGCGGAAGGTGACCAGGCGCAGCTTGCGGCCCTGGAACTGGGTGTCGCGCCATTGCGGCGCCTGGATCTGGTAGTCGAGGGGGCGCGGTTTCGGCAGACGGCCGATGGCGAGGATGCCGTGTCCGGCCATGTCGTGCAGGGAGAAGCGGAAATCTTCCGCCTGTCCGGGGAACAGCCGGTAGGTCGCCGCCAGGTCGTCGCCGGGCGCGTTCCAGCAGGACCAGATCGTAGGGTTGGTTGGCCAGGGTCACCGCCGCCATGTAGCCGGTCACCGTGGAAAACAGCAGCAGCAGGAACAGCGGGGTGAACAGCCAGTTGACCAGCTGCTGGCGCAGCGACAGGGTGTCGTCGTGCTCCGCCGCAGGGGTGCGCGGAAACTCGGCGGTCATGCCGGGCGCGGAAGGAAGCGGGCCCGGGTCTGGTTCAGCCACCCGTCACCGGCGGAAACAGCGCCACCTCGTCGCCCTCGCGCAGCGCGGCGCCGGCGGCGGCGATGTCCTGGTTCACCGCCATGCGAAAGTTGCGGCCGGGCGCCAGGGCTTCGGCCCAGACGCCGCCGCGCGCGCGCAGGGCGGCGAGCAGGTCGTCGAGGGTGGGCGCGTCGCCGTCCAGGGCCAGGGTCTCCCGGTCCAGGCCGAGCGTCTCGCGCAGGCGGGCGAAGTAGAGAACGCGGATCTGCATGATGTCGATTCCTCGGAGAGGCTAGGGTAGCAGTTCGCCGGCCCGCTTGGCGTTCAGCTTCGCGTCCAGGCCAGGATGAAGGCGGCGATGGCGGCATCGTCCCGCAGCGGCAGATAGGGCAAGGCGCCGCCGGGGTCGCGGTCCGCCGCCACCGCGATCACCCGCGCATCGCCCGGATGCAGCCAGGGCTGGGCGTTGGCCTCGCGCCAGACCTCGATCTTCGGCAGTTCGGCGTGGCGGAAACCCTCCACCAGCACCAGGTCGCAGGGCGAGAGGCGGGCGACGTGCTCGGCAAGGCCGGGTTCCGGCGCGCCGCGCAACTCGTTCACCAGCATCCAGCGGTGCGGCGAGGTGAGCAGCACCTCGCGCGCGCCGGCCTGGCGGTGGCGCCAGGAGTCCTTGCCGGGCGTATCCACCGCGAAATCGTGATGGCTCTGCTTGATGACGGATACGCGCAAGCCCGCCGCGGCCAGGCGCGGCAGCAGGCGTTCGATCAGGGTGGTCTTGCCGGCGCCGCTGTAGCCGGCGAAGCCCAATGTTTTCATGGCGTTCGTATGCAGGAATGCGGGGTACGTCGACGGTGGGGCGCGGCCAGGCATGTCACCGGTTCATGATCCAGATCAAGGCGAGACCATGCCGACTTGTCGAAGATCAAGACCCGTGCTTCACTGGTCGCGGGCAATCGTCGACATTCTGCCGCGCGAATTTCGCCGAGAAAACCTCCCGCCGAGAAAACCCATGCACACCCTGGTTGACCGCTTCGGACGACGCATCGAATACCTCCGGCTATCCGTTACGGATCGCTGCGACCTGCGCTGCGCCTACTGCATCCCCGAAGGCTTCAAGGGCTTCGAGGAGCCCGAGCACTGGCTGACCTTCGACGAGATCGAGCGGCTCATGCGCCTGTTCGCCGGGCTGGGCCTCAAGCGCCTGCGCCTGACCGGCGGCGAGCCCCTGCTGCGTCGGGACATTGTCGGGCTGAGCCGGCGTCTCGCCGCCATCCCCGGCATCGAGGACCTGTCCATCTCCACCAACGCCACCCAGCTCGCCGAGATGGCGACGGACCTGAAGGCGGCGGGCGTCACCCGCCTCAACGTCAGCCTCGATTCGCTGCGCGCCGAGGGCGTGGAAAAGATCAACGGCCGGCCGGTGCTGGACAAGATCCTCGCCGGCCTGGAAGCCGGCCGCGCGGCGGGCTTCAATCCCATCAAGGTCAACATGGTGGCGATGCGGGAGAACGTCGACGAGATCGACGACATCGTCGCCTACTGCATGGACAAGGGCTTCGTGCTGCGCCTCATCGAAGTCATGCCTATGGGCGATACCGCCCGCAAGATGGGCTACGTCGACCTGCAACCGGTGAAGGCGCAACTCAAGCAACGCTTCGGCCTGGTCGACACGGTCATGCCCGGCGGCGGCCCGGCCCGCTACCTGGGCACCCCGGACGGC
>JBBIIR010000361.1:0-2636 GCA_037446455.1 Hydrogenophilales bacterium
CCGGCGGCCTGCTCGCCGAGATGGCCTGGATCCTGCGGCGGATGTGCGAGAACATGGGTCTGTCCATCAACCCCGGCGAGGAACTCGGCTACGACTTCGATCCGGACATGGTGGCCATGCTGGCATCCGTGTTGCCCGAGGAGAACCAGTGATGAGCATGACGCGCCAGGTGGGCGAAGTCTTCGACCCGGCCTACACGCGTTATGACGAGGGCGCCCGCTACGTCTATGCCGGCGAGGGCCACGAACTGGTGCTGTTCTGGCGCGGTCCCACCGCCGCCGAGGTGGACGGCTTCCGCCTGCGGCCGGTGGAGGTCGGCCTGTTCACGCACGGTCCCGCCGCCTTCCTGCTCTACAAGATCGAGAACGTCTGCGAGTGGTCCGAGGTGGCTTTCAACGTCCACCTGGCGCCCGAGGCCGAGCGCGAACTGCCGCGCGAGGAAGCGGGCGACCGCGGCCGCCTGCGCATGATCCTGGTGGATGCCGAGGACGGCGTGGTGCGCGCCAAGCGCATCGTTTCCCTCGACAAGGTGATGACCCAGGCTCTCAAGCACGCCATGCGCGAACAGCTCGCCGGCCCCTTCAATCGCCTGATCTACGACGCCGCCGTGCAGGAAGTCTTCGGCCGCTATGCCGACGGCGACGCCCTGGCGGCGGTGGCGGAAGTGGTCGAGCCGGCCCTGGGGTGACGCGCATGGCGCTGACCCATGCGGCCCAGGCTGAACTGCTGGCCCTGCTCGGCGCCGAGCGGGCCCGCTTCGACGCCGACAGCCGCGCCCTCTACGAGAGCGACGAGACGCCCCGCGCCTGCCTGCCGGACGCGGTGCTGTTTCCGTCCGGCCACGACGACGTGGCGGCCATCGTGCGGCTGGCCAACGATCACCGCTTCCCCCTGGTCGCCCGCGGCGCCGGCTCCGGCAACCTGGGCGGCGCCCTGCCGCTGCCCGGCTCGGCGGTGGTGAGCTTCGAGTGCATGAACCGCATCCTGGAGTTCGACCCCGCCAACCGCCTGATGGTGGTGGAACCCGGCGTGGTCACCGACGACATCGACGACCTGGCCGCCACGGCGGGTCTGATGTACGCCCCCGACCCGGGCTCCGGCGCCTACAGCCGCATCGGCGGCAACCTCGCCACCAACGCCGCCGGCCCGCGCTGCGTCAAGTACGGCGCCACCCGCGACCACGTCCTCGGCCTGCGCGCGGTGGCCGGCGACGGCCGCGAACTGCGCGTGGGCAGCCGCACCAGCAAGTACGCCACCGCCTACGACCTGTCCCGCCTGCTGGTCGGCTCCGAGGGTACCCTGGCGCTGATCACCGAGGCCACCCTGAAGCTGCTGCCGGCGCCGCAGACCGTCGCCACCCTGCGCGTCTGCTACGCCGGCAACGCCGCCGCCTGCGCCGCCGTGGTGCGGGTCATGGCGCGGCCGGTGGTACCCTGCGCGCTGGAGTTCATGGACAGCCGCTCGCTGGCCGCCATCCGCGAATACGGCGGCGCCGAAGGCTTGCCCGCCGGCACCCGCGCGGTGCTCATGGTGGAGGCGGACGGCGGCGCCGAGGACGTGCCGCGGCAGATCGCCGAACTGCAACAATCCCTCGCCGGCGACGGCCTGCTGGAGATCCAGAGCGGTTTCGCCGCCGCCGACATCCAGCGCCTGTGGACCGCGCGCAAGTCGCTGTCCCTGGCGGTGAAGAAGATCGCGCCGCTGAAGATCAACGAGGACGTGGTGGTGCCGGTCGCCCGCCTCGCCGAGCTGGTCGACGCCATCGACGGCCTCGGCGCCCGGCAGCGGCTGCCCATCGTCAGCTTCGGCCACGCCGGCAACGGCAACCTGCACGTCAACATCATGGTGCACCCGGACGACGCCGACGAGATGGCGCGCGGCCGTGCCTGCCGCGACACCCTCATCGAAACCGTGCTGGATCTGGGCGGCAGCCTGTCCGGCGAGCACGGCATCGGCTCGGAAAAGCGGCAATACGTGGCGCGTGAGCTGGATGCCGATACCCTGGCGATAATGCGCGACCTGAAGCGCCTGTTCGATCCGAACGGCATCCTGAATCCCGGCAAGAAGCTGCCGGACGCGGCCTGAGCCGGCCGCGAAAACATGCCCGCCACCCACAAACCCGTCATTCCCGCGAAAGCGGGAATCGAGGAATTTCAACAGGTTACGAAGGCTCTGGATTCCCGCTTTCGCGGGAATGACGGGGTGTATGGCCGTTCTGGAAGTATTCACGGGCTCTGAGCCGGCGCCAGCGTGCACTGGTTTCCTCTCGCGCTGATCTGCGCCCTCAGCCTGGGCTGGCCGACACCGCCAGCAAGAAGTGGCTGGCCGAGCGCTCCACCGGCGAACTCACCCTCATCCGTTTCGGCCTGCCCGGCCTCTTGCTGTTGCCGCTGTTTCTGGCCCTGGGCCTGCCGGCGCCGCCGCCGGAATTCTGGGCCTGGCTGCTCTTCGGCCTGCGCGAACCCGCCGCCGTCGGCCGCGCGCTGCGCGGCGGGGCGCGGGCCTGGGCGGTGGCCGGCCTCATGGCGCTGATGGTGCTCACCCACTTTCTGGCCCTGGCGCAGGCGGCGACCGCCTACATGATCGCCGTCAAGCGCACCTCCATCCTGTTCGGCATCCTTCTCGGCGCCTGGGTG
>JBBIIR010000362.1:0-2632 GCA_037446455.1 Hydrogenophilales bacterium
AGCTTGCGCAGGGCCTCGTCGGCGCGGGGGTCGGAATCGCTCAGTTTGGCGACGTCCAGGCCCTTGAAGGCGGCCAGCGGGTCCCAGCCCTTGGGCAGCAAGTCGTCCCAGCTCGTCTCCGGGTAGGCGGTCTTGGCCTTGCCGGCGGCGGCGGGCAGGCGGTCGCCCACCTTGAAGTCGGGCTTGCCCTGGGCGGATGCCGCAAGGGAGAAGGCGAGCAGGAAGGGCAGGATCCAAATCTTGTGCATGGGAACCTCACAGGCGCGGCGTCATGCCGTCGGCCAGGGATAGACGATAGGCGCGCCAGCCGGGCAGCAGGCTGGCGAGCAGGCCAGCCAGCAAGACCAGGCCGAGCGCGTACAGTTCCTCGCCGCCGGGCCAGGCCAGGCGCACGACCAGGCCGTACTCGGCCTGCACCCAGGGGGCCAGGGCGAGGACGAGAACGCTCTTCAGGGCCAGGCCGAGCAGGGCGCCGGCCAGGGTGACGGCGCCGCCCTCCAGGGCCAGCAGCATGAAGATGTCGCGCGGGCGGGCGCCGTTGGCGCGCAGGATGGCGAGCTCGCGCCGGCGCTGGTCCAGGCTGGCCAGCACCACCGCCACCAGGCCGGCCAGGCCGGCGGCGACGGCCAGGGCGGAGACCGCGCGCAGCACCTGTTCGGCCACCGCCAGCAGCTCCCACAACTGCGACAGGGCGACGCCGGGCAGCACCGCCATGAGGGGTTCGTCGCGGTAGTCGGCGACGTGGCGCTGCATGGCGAACACCGCGGCGCGGCTCTTCAGGCCCACCAGCACGGCGGTGACGGATTTGGGGGTGAGGTCGAACTTCTTCACCAGCTCGGGCGGGATGACCAGGCCGGGGATCGGTGCGCCGCCCTGCCAGTCGAGGTGGATGGCCTCCAGGGCTTGCAGGCCGATGTGCAGGCCGCGGTCCACCGGCGTGCCCGTGGGGGCCAGGATGCCGACCACGGTGAAGGGCTTGTCGCCGTGCTCGGCGAGCCCCTCGCCGCCCATGCCGTGGCTGAGGGTGAGGCGATCGCCGGCGCGGTAACCCAGCTTGCGCGCCACCTCGGCGCCCAGCACCACCTCGAACAGGCCGGCGAAGGGCCGGCCGGCGGCGAAGGCCAGGGGCTGCTTGTCGCCGTGGCGGAAGTGCTCGAAGTAGGCGGCAGTGGTGCCCAGCACCGGGTAGCCGCGATGCGAGTCGCCCAGGGAGATGGGGATGGTCCAGGCCACGGCGGGATGCGCGGCGAGGGCCCGGGCGCTGTCCCAGCTCATGTTCTGGGTCGCCTCGCCCATGCGGAACACGGCATAGAGCAGCAATTGCAGGGCGCTGCCGCGCGCGCCCACCACCAGGTCGGTGCCGGAGACCGCCTGGGCGAAGCCGTCGCGGACGTCCTGGCGCAGGCGTTCGATACCCAGCAGCAGGGTGACGGAAAGGGCCACGGCGAGCAGGGTAAGGCCCAGGCTGTAGCGCCGGTTCCAGGCGCTCTTCAGGGCCAGCGGCAGCAGATGCGTCATGCCGCCTCCGCCGCCACGCGGTTCAGTTCGGCCATCGCCAGGCGGCGCGGGAAGCCCTGTTGCAGGCGGTGGTCGTGGCTGACGAAGAGCAGGGCGGCGCCGGAATCCGCGCATTCCCGCCGCAGCAGGTCCAGGAAGGCCTCCTGGCGGGCGGCGTCGAGGGCCGAGGTGGGCTCGTCGGCGATGAGCAGTTCGGGCCGGCCGATGAGGGCGCGCGCCGCCGCCACGCGCTGCTGCTGGCCGACGGAGAGCCGGGTGGCGGGGCGCCGCCAGAGCGCTTCGGCCAAATCCAGATGGCGCAGCAGGGTGGCCGCCGCCGCGCGCGCATCGCCGGCCCGCTCGCGCCGCCGCCGGGAAAAGCGGCAGGGCAGCAGCACGTTGTCGAGCACGGAGAGATAGGGGATCAGGTTGAACTGCTGGAAGATCAGGCCGACGTGATCCACCCGGAAGCGGTCGCGGTCGGCGGCGGAAAGTTTATCCAGGCGCCGGCCCAGCACCTCCACCCGGCCCCGCATGGGCGCCAGCACGCCGGCCACCAGGTTGAGCAGGGTGCTCTTGCCGGAGCCGGAAGCGCCGTGCAGAAACACCTGCTCGCCCATCTCCAGGCGCAGGCGGGGGATGTCCAGGCAGGCTTCCGCCTGGCCCGGCCAGCGGAATTCCAGGTCTTCCAGGAGGAGAAGGGGGGCGGTCGTCATGGCGGCCGCTAGCTTACCAAGACAACAGGCGCATCCTCGGTGTGAGGCGCCGGGCGCTCTGTCCCTTGCCGCTCACCACCTGCGCATCCAGGCGGCGCAGTCTGGGGAAGCTGCCGAACAGGCGGGCCTCCAGGCCGGTCAGCTTGGCGGGCTGGGCGCAAGTAAAGCGGTATTCCGCCGCCACGTCGCCGTGGCCGTCCTCGCCGGCGCCCGGCTTGCCGTCCAGCACGTCGGAAATGACGCGGGTTTCCGTGAGCTTGCAGCCTGCCGCCGTGGTGGGCGCGAACAACTGCTCGCCGGCCGCCAGGGTCTTGCGCAGCGCGGCCACCGCCGCCCGCTCCTGGTCGTTGCGCGGCGCGTGCTCGAAGCCCAGCACCGCCTCCAGCGGCGATTCCAGGCGCAGGTCGAGCCGGCCGCCG
>JBBIIR010000363.1:0-2629 GCA_037446455.1 Hydrogenophilales bacterium
CGTGGGGCGCGGAGCGGGGGCTGGGGGGTGAGGCGGGGGTTTCGCGGAGCATGCTCCGCGCCCGCCGAACGGCCCCGGAATGCAGTCCGGGGCGCGCCCTGCAAGGGAGGGAAACGGGCATGACTTTCATGCTTCGGGGCGTCTTCTCAAAGTCATGTCCGTTAGCCAGATGCGGACATGCGAGAATGCGCGCGCGAGCCCGCCATGCACCCAGCCAAACCCTGTCCCTTCTGCCTTCTCGACCCCGCCCGCATCCTGGCCGAGGATGCGCTTGTCGTCGTCTACAAGGACGGCTTCCCGGTCTCGCCGGGGCACACGGTGATCGTGCCGCGCCGCCACTTCGCCACGCTGTTCGAGGCGACGCCGGAGGAGCAGTCCGCGCTGCTCGCCGCGCTGGGTCGCGCCAAGGCCCTGCTGGACGCGAGCCACCGGCCGGACGGCTACAACATCGGCATCAACCAAGGCCGCGCCGGCGGACAGAGCGTGCCGCATCTGCACATCCACCTGATTCCCCGCTACCAGGGAGACAAGAAAGACCCGCGCGGCGGTGTGCGCTGGGTGCTGCCGGACAAGGCCCGCTACTGGTAGCGGGCCACGTCGTGCCGCGTCGGATCAGCGGCCGAGCTGGAAGCGGCTGACCAGTTCGTTCATTTCCCTCGCCAGAGTCAGCAGCTCCTCGCTCACACCACGCGTTGCCACGGCCTCGCTGGCGGTGCGCGCGGCGACCTGACTGATGTTGTGCACGCGGCCGACGACGCTCTCGGTGAGCTCGCCCTGGGTACGCACTGCCTGGGTCATCTGGCCGTTGAGCGAGCGAATGTCGGAGACCCGCGCGACGATGTGGTCGAGGCCGCCCACCGCCTCTTCCAGCTGGTGGCTGTGACGCGCGGCGGTGTCGCGCGCGCCGTTCATCACCTGCACGGCGCGATGCGCTTCCTGCCGCAGCTGGGCGACGATGCCCTCGATGTTCTGGGTCGACTGGTGCGAGAGGTTGGCCAGCTTGCGCACCTCGTCCGCGACCACCGCGAAACCGCGCCCCATCTCGCCCGCCCGCGCCGCCTCGATGGCCGCGTTGAGGGCGAGCAGGTTGGTCTGCTCGGCGATGCCCTTGATCACGTCGAGCACGTTGCTGACGTCCTGGCTGCGCCGGTCGAGTTCCTCGATCACCCCCGCCGCCTGCTCGATCTCACCCGCCAGGGAAAGGATGCCGGAGATCGCCTGGCGGGTGGTCTGCGTGCTCTGTGCCGCTTCCCGCTCCGCCTCCACCGAGGTCTCGGCGGTGCGCGTCGCGCTGTCTCCCGCCTCGCCGGCAATGGCGCGCAGATCGTCCAGCGCACGGGAAGTGGCTTCGCTTTCACGCAGCTGGTTTTCCGCCGCCTCGGCGGTCAGTTCGGACACGCTCGCCACTCGCTCGGCCGCCGTGTTCAGACGCTGCGAGGTATCCGCCACGCGGCCCAGGCTGCCACTGAATTTCTCCAGCATGCCGTTGATGGCCTGGGCCAGCGCGCCCACCTCGTCCGTGCGGTCGCTGCGCAGACGGCGGCCGAGATCGGCGTCGCGCTCGATCTCGTGCATGGCGCCGCGCATGCCCAGCAGGGGAAGCACGATGATGCGGCGCAGGAGGCCGATCACCAGGGCGATGCCGATGATGGAGAGCAGCAAATTGAGGCCGGCCACCATGCTCAGGTTGCGCCTGAACTCGCGGTCCAGTTCGGCGAGCGAATAGGTGACGCGCACCGCGCCGAGCAGCGTGCCTTCGGCGAACTGGTGGCAGCCCAGGCAGTTGGTGCCCAGGTAATTGGCGCTGGCGCTGATCGGTTTGACGAAGGTGACATGGCGGCCGTGCTCGTCCTCGCCCGATTCCGTCACGGTTTCGCCATTCACCCCGCGTTCTTCCAGGGCATCGCGCGGGGCGGCGGCATGCGTGCTGACACCGTCCAGCTTGCCGGGCGCATGGGCGATGTGGATGTCGCGCACACCCGGCATGGCCAGGAATTTCTTCAGCAGGTTCTCGCGCTGGTCCATGGTGCCGGTGAGCATCATGGTGTTGACGCCGTCGAAATAGGACTGCGCCAGATCGCGCGCCTTCTCCATCCCCACCTCCACCGCCAACTGCCTTTCGTTGCGGGCGGTGAGCAGGGTCGAGGCGGCCAGGGTGGCGACAAAGATCAGGGTAATGGCGATGACGATCTTTGCCTGCACCGTTAAACGCGTTCCCGACATGATTGACCTCACATTCAGGTGAAAGTGTCGACTGCGAGCCGCGCGGATTGCACGGCGCGAGCTGTGATCTGCTTAACGGTATTACGCGGCGTGAACTTTAACGTGACTTTCTCGCCTGAGGCGCCATTCCTGCCATCCGCGGCCGGCAGGGAATGCGCCTCCGCGAGGCCGTAAAAAGCCAACGGCCACCGCAAGGGTGGCCGTCGAGGGCGTGGCGTGGCTTCCGCTTATTGCAGGGTCATCTGCATCGCGTACACACAGAGGGTGATCAGCGGCTGCGGCAGGATGCCCAGGACCAGGACGGCGATGCCGTTGGCGGAAAGCAGCGCCTGGATGTCGGAGGCGGGCGTCAGGGCGGGAGCGTCCGCCTTGGGCGCGTCGAAGTAGAGGATCTTCACCACGCGCA
>JBBIIR010000364.1:0-2626 GCA_037446455.1 Hydrogenophilales bacterium
ATGGCCTCGCGGCCGATGTCGGCGGTGCGCGCCGGGGCAAGCAGTTCCAGGGCGGCGGCCGGCATGCGCGGCGGCTCAGGCCTTCAGCGCCACCGTCACGTGCGGCGTGATGGCTTGCAGCAGTTGCACGAACACCTTGGGGTTGCCGGCCACCACGTTGCCGGACTTGAGGTAATGCTCCTCGCCGGCGAAGTCGCTGACCAGGCCGCCCGCCTCGAGGATGAGCAGGCAGCCGGCGGCGATGTCCCAGGGATTCAGGCCGATCTCGAAGAAGCCGTCGGTGTGGCCGGCGGCGACCCAGGCCAGGTCGAGGGCGGCGGAGCCGGGCCGGCGCAGGCCGGAGGTCTTCCGCACCAGCTCGCGGAACATCGCCGTGTAGGCGTCCAGATGAGTGAAGTCGCGATAGGGGAAGCCGGTGCCGATAAGGGCGTCCTGCAGCTTGTCGCGGCGCGAGACGCGGATGCGGCGGTCATTGAGGAAGGCGCCGCGGCCGCGGCTGGCGGTGTAGAGGTCGTTGCGCGCCGGGTCGTAGATGACGGCCTGGGACAACTGCCCGCGATGCAGCAGGGCGATGGACACGGCGTACTGCGGAAAGCCGTGCAGGAAGTTGGTGGTGCCGTCGAGGGGATCGATCACCCACTGGTATTCCGACTCGCCGGTGACACCCGACTCCTCGGCTAGAATCGCGTGCTTGGGATACGCCTCCAGCAGGGTTTCGATGATGGCCTGTTCCGCCGCGTGGTCCACCTCGCTGACGAAATCGTTCTCGCGCTTGGCGCGCACGGTGAGGCGGTCCAGGTCCATGGACGCGCGGTTGATGACGGCGCCGGCGCGCCGGGCGGCCTTCACGGCCGTGTTGAGCATCGGGTGCATGATTTTCCAAAGAGCGATGAATTCCGCGCGGATTTTACCTTGAACCTCCCTTCCCCACTCTCCAACGTCCGCATCGTGCTGGTGGAAACCAGCCATCCCGGCAACCTCGGCGCCACGGCCCGCGCCATGAAGGTCATGGGCCTGTCCGACCTGGCCCTGGTGCATCCCAAATGCGCCATCGACGACGAGGCGCGGGCGCGGGCCTCCGGCGCGGTGGACGTGCTGGAAGCCGCGCGTGTGTTCGACGACCTCGCCGACGCCCTCGCCGATACCGTGCTGAGTGCCGCCTGCACCGCGCGTCGCCGCGACCTGCCGCATCCGGCCTACACGCCGCGCCAGGCGGCGCCGGAAATGCTGAAGCTGGCCCGGTCCGGTGCGGTCGCCATCGTCTTCGGCTCGGAGACCTTCGGTCTGTCCAACGAGCAACTGATGAAGTGCCGCTGGCTCATCAACATCCCCACCAATCCGGATTACGCCTCGCTCAACCTGGGCGCGGCGGTGCAGGTGCTGGCCTACGAGCTGCGCTGCACCGCGGAGGACGCCGTGCTGCCCCTGCCCGAATTCGAATTGGCGCCCCACGCCGCCCAGGAGGCCCTGCTCGTGGAGATGGAGAAGGCCCTGGTCGAGGTGGGCTTCCACGACCCCGCCCATCCCAAACGCCTGATGCCCCGCCTGCGCCGCTTCTTCGCCAAGGCGGGCCTGGAGAAGGAAGAGGTGGCGATCTGGCGTGGCATCGTCGCCGCCATGCGCAAGCGGGATAAATTGCGTTGAGCCGCTTTATCTCAACTTGCCAGTTTGCATGGCGGGGCTTTGAATTTGCTTACCTGTCTGTCAGGTTCCGAGTCCGACACAGGCGATCCCATTGGCGAAAGCGGCCTGGATGGTTTCCGCCGAATCAATCAGCATCTTCAACACCAAGGCCTTGTCGGTGTTGCCTGTTTGCACCCAGATTACGTGGGGTGGAGCGCCGTGAATCAAGCTCAAGTCGTAGTAGTCGATGTCCTTGGTGACGATGACAAACCCATGCTCATGGGCGTAACGCCATAGAGCGAGGTCATCGGCTCGCTCCAGTCCGATCAGCGCGACTTGCGTGCTGTCGGGATAGACCTCTTGCAGGAAGGGAACCAGCCTGCGAGACAAATTTTCGTCGAGGAGCAGTTTCATCCGTGCAGACTGGTAATGCGCCGCTCACGGTCGGCTGCGAAGGCAAGACATGCCTGGATGTCCGCAGCCTCGAGTTCGGGAAAATCCGCGGTGATCTGCGCACTGGTCATGCCTTCGGCCAACATTTTCAATACGTCGTACACAGAAATGCGTAGTCCGCGAATACACGGCCGGCCACCGCGCTTTCCTGGTTCCATGGTGATTCGGTCTTGGTAATGCATCGCACAACCTCCTGACTTCCGGACTACCACTGGTCGCCGCCACCAGCACCCCCGAAGGCGACAGCAGTTCATAACTGTTTCCACGTCCATTCTGATACCGCACCTCAGCATGCTGGCGCAAGCAAATCCTCTCGACCCATGCATGCCGCTCTGCCTTGCAACGCTGAGAATTTCAACCTTGATTCCTCGGTTGAACACGTCCGCAGGCGCGGCTGTGCGGGTGTCTGGCGCGAAGCGACGCCGCCGCGGGGTCGTTCCCCGCAAGGAGGCGCGACAAAGCCAGGCGCCCGCACAGACGCGAAAGCGGGCGTGTAGCGGGCTCACCCAAATGGTGAACCGCGTCGAAGGCGCAAACGTCGGCAACCATG
>JBBIIR010000365.1:0-2615 GCA_037446455.1 Hydrogenophilales bacterium
AGCTTGTCCTGCTTCCAGGGGTTGTTGCCGCGGTTCTTGTCGTAGGCGGCGACGCTGTCGCTCGCATCGACCACATAGAGCTGGCGCTCGTCGAGATCGACGCCGCCGGTGCTGGAGGTATCGCGCGCCCAGAGGGTGTTGCCGTTGGCGCGGTCGAAGCAGGCCACGCGCCCCTGGTAGGCGGCGGCGCAGACGCGGCGGTCATCCATGGCCAGGGTGCCGGTGACGTCGGCGATGCGCTCCAGCTCGGTGGCGCCGCGCGGCAGGGCGACGTTGGCTTCCCATTGCGGCGCGCCGTTGTTCAGGGTCAGCGCGCTCAGCCGGCCGCCGGCGTGGCCGGCGTAGACGGCGTTGACGCCCAGCAGCAGATGGCTTTGCTCGCGCAGGATCAGGGTGGGCAGGCTGCGCGTCGTGCTCCAGCGCGCCTTGCCGGTGACGGCATCGAGCAGATCGATGCGCCCGTCGTTGGTGCGCGCGGCGACCAGGCCGTGGACCGCTTCCGCGGGCGTCAGCAGTTCTCCGGAGAGCATCGCCGTCCAGGCGCGCGCGCCGTCCGCGCTCCTGAAGGCGAGCAACTCGCCCTTGGGCGTACCCACCAGCACCAGACCCTCGCCGACGCCGACGCCGGAGGAAAGCGTCCGTGCCGCGTCGATCCGCCAGATTTCGCGGCCGCTGGCGATGTCCAGCTTGACGATGCGGCCGTCGCGGCCGGCCGCGTAGATCGCCTGGCCATCGGTGCCCGGCGAGAACTCATAGGCGCCGGCTTCGCCGACGCGGGCGTCCCAGGCCCGCTCCAGATTGGCGACGGCCTTGAAGTCCGGCAGCGGGGCCGGCTTGACCACCGGCGTCGAGGGACCGAACCAGTCGCCGAACCAGGAACAGCCCGTCAGCGAGAGCGCCAGGCCGAGCGCCAGCAGCGTCGAAGGGAATGTGCGCACGTCAGCCTCCCAAGCCGTCCAGGCGGATTTCCACCAGGGGCTTCAGCGGGCTGTCGTCGCCCAGCTTTTCCAGCGCCCGCTTGTAGGCTTCGCGCGCCTCGGCGGTCTTGCCCTGGGCCACCAGGATGTCGCCGCGCAGTTGGTTCTCCAGGCCCTGAAAGGCCGGATCGAAGGCGCCCTCCAGTTGCTTTAGCGCCGCCTCCGCTTCCTTCTGCTCGAACAGCAGGCCGGCCAGGCGCAGGCGGGCGAGCTGGCGGGCGCCGTCGTCACGCGCATGTTGCATGGCGTACTCATATTGGGCGCGCGCGCTCTTCAGGTCGCCAGCCTCGTAATTGATGTGGCCGGACAGCCAGGCGGCGGGCGTCGCATAGGCGCTGCGGCCGTGCGCTTCCATGATTTGCGCGGCCGCATCCTTGGCGGCCTTCGCGTCGCCGCGGTTGGCGGCCTGCACGACCTGGTCGAACAGCATGGAAGCCGACGCCGCCTGATTGCGCTGCCAGGTCTCCCAGGCACGCCAGCCGGCCACCGCCACCAGAAAGAGCGTCACGCCCCAGATGACCTTGTTGCCGTGCTGCTTCCACCAGGCTTTCGCATCGTCCAGTTTTTCCTGTTCTTCAAGATCGAGTGCCATGCATTGCTCCAATAATGTGTAAAGGGAAACGGGAAAAGAGAAAAGGGAAACGTGGGTGTGGTTTGGCTTTACCCGTTTCCCGTTTCCCGTTTCCCATTTCCCGATTCGCCTTTCCCGTTTCCCGAACCCCGAATCATCAAAACCGCGTCCGCCAGCGCCACCCGGCGCTGCTCGCCTTCGCCGCGCAGGGGCTTGACCGCCACCTCGCCGGCGGCCGCCTCGTCGTCGCCGATGATGACGGCGAAGCGGGCCAGGCTGGCGTCGGCCTTCTTCATCTGCGACTTGAAACTGCCGCCACCGCCGTGCAGCACCACATCCAGGCCGCCGTCGCGCAGGGTTTCGGCGGCCCTCAGGGCGAAGCGGCCGGCGGCCTCGCCGACGTTGACCAGGTAGACGTCCGGGCCCTCGGCCTCCGGGGCCAGGCCCAGCTCGGCCATCATCACCAGCAGGCGTTCCACGCCCATGGCGAAGCCGCAGGCGGGGGCGGGCTTGCCGCCCATCCGGGCGACCAGGCCGTCGTAGCGGCCGCCGGCGCAGACCGTGCCCTGGGAACCCAGCTTGTCGGTGACCCATTCGAACACGGTGAGGTTGTAGTAATCCAGGCCGCGCACCAGCCTCGGATTGACGGTGTAGGCGATGCCGGCATCCTCCAGGCCGCGCTTCACCGCCGCGAAGTGGGCGACGGCGTCCTCGTCCAGCTCATCCATGAGCTTGGGCGCGGCCTCCACCAGGGCCTGCATGGCCGGGTTCTTGCTGTCCAGGATGCGCAGGGGGTTGCTGTGCAGGCGGCGCTTTGCGTCTTCGTCAAGTTGGTCCTGCCGGGCCTCGAAATAGGCGATGAGCTTTTGCCGGTGGCGGGCGCGGGATTCGGCGCCGCCCAGGCTGTTGATCTCCAGGCGGATGTGCTCGGCCATGCCCAGGAGCTTCCAGAGCCGCGCCGTCATCAGCAGCAGTTCGATGTCGAGGTCCGGGCCGGCGAAGCCCAGGGCCTCGACGCCGACCTGGTGGAACTGGCGGTAGCGGCCCTTCTGCGGGCGCTCGTGGCG
>JBBIIR010000366.1:0-2611 GCA_037446455.1 Hydrogenophilales bacterium
CCCGGTTGGGTTCGAGGGGGGCGGCGGCGGTCTTGCTCACAGCATTCTCCCGGCCCGCCGGCGGCGCGTGGCGGTGGTCAGCCCGCCCAGGCCCATGCCGCCGTGGGCATGGCAGATGGCGCAGGCCAGGGCGTCGGCGGAGTCGGCGCGGGGCTCGGCGGGCAGGTTGAGCAGGCGCTTCACCATGTGCATCACCTGCTGCTTGTCGGCATGGCCGTTGCCCACCACCGCCTGTTTGACCTGCAGGGCCGTGTATTCGAACACCGGCTGGCCGGCGGCGGTCAGCGCCGCGATGGCCGCGCCGCGGGCCTGGCCCAGCAGCAGGGTGGATTGGGGATTCACGTTGACGAACACCTTTTCGATGGCGGCGGCATCGGGCTTGAACCGCTCCAGCACCTCCAGCACGCCGTCGAAGATGATCTTGATGCGCGCCGGCAGTTCCCCGGTTTCCGTGCGCACCACGCCGCTTGTCACGTAACTCAGCTTCTGGCCATGCTTGTCGATGACGCCGTAGCCGGTGACGCGCAGGCCGGGGTCGAGGCCGAGTATGCGCAAGGCGTGAGGCGTGAGGCGTGAGGCGTCAGACATCGCCGTCTCCCGAGCGAAGCGATTTCAGCAGTCCCCCTAGCAGGCCAAACACCCGGTCAATCAAATCATCCAGCTCACGATCCGGGGCGATGAAGCCCAGTTCCCGGCTGATATGGACTTGCGTCTCCAGCTCGCTCAGCGACCCCCTGGCAATCACCAGAAACTGGGCGAATTCCTTATCGGAATCCCTGGCCGCTCCTTCGGCGACGTTGCTCGGGACGGAAACGGCCGCCCGCCGCATTTGGCTGACCAAGCCGTAGGTTTCCGAAGCAGGATAGGTTCGCGTCAGCAGGTAAATCCGCTTTGTGAGATCCACCGCGAGTTGCCAGGCGAGCAGATCGTGATGCTTGCGCCGCGACCTTCCCGCCTCACGCCTCACGCCTATCGCCTCACGCCTCGGGCAGGATCGCCGAGGTGTAGACGTCCTGCACGTCGTCCAGGTCGTCCAGCATGTCCAGCATCTTCTGGAACTTCACCGCCTCGTCGCCGCCGACGTCGGTCTCGTTCAGGGCCTTCATGGTGATTTCCGCGACCACGGGCTTGAAACCGGCCTTTTCCAGGGCCTCCTTGACCAGGGTGAGGTCGCCGGTGGCCGCGGTGAGCACCTCGATGGAGCCGTCGTCGTTGCCGATCACGTCCTCGGCGCCCGCCTCCAGGGCCACTTCCATGACCTGATCCTCGGAGGCGCCGGGGGCCAGGACGATCTGGCCGCAGTGCTTGAACTGGAAGGCCACGCAACCGTCGGTGCCCAGGTTGCCGCCGTGCTTGGACATGGCGTGGCGCACGTCGGCGACGGTGCGCACGCGGTTGTCGGTGAGACAGTCGACGATCACGGCGGCGCCGCCGGGGCCGTAGCCCTCGTAACGGATTGCCTCGTAGTTCACGCCTTCCAGTTCGCCGGTGCCTTTCTTGATGGCCCGATCGATGTTGTCGTTGGGCATGTTCTCGCCCTTGGCCTTGTCGATGGCCAGGCGCAGGCGCGGATTGAAACCGGGATCGCCGCCGCCCATCTTCGCCGCCACCGTGATTTCCTTGGCGTAGCGGGAAAAAATCTTGCCGCGCTTTTCATCCTGGCGCCCCTTGCGGTGCTGGATGTTCGCCCATTTGCTATGTCCGGCCATGCTCGTTACCCGTTGAAAAATTGTGCGATTTTACACCGGGGCGGGACCGCCGCCGGCTCCATGCGGCCCGCATGGCGAGCGTCAGGGCCGGCCGGCCTGGCGGGGGCCGAGATGCGCGGCGAGAAATCGCTCCAGGCCGCGCACATAGTCCTCTCCGCTGAGCAGGAAACCGCTGTTGTGATCGCCGCGCAAGCGCAGAAAGTCCTTGGGAGGATGTGCCGCCTCGTAGAGCGCGAGGCCGTGCCGATAGGGAATGATCTCGTCCTGTGGGCTGTGGATGACCAGCACGGGCAGCCGCGCCCGCGTAAGTTCGGCGCGGGTGTCGTGGCGCAATCGCGCGAGCTGGCGCGCGGGCAGCCACGGATAGAGTTCCGCGGCCAGCTCGGGCACCGAGATGAAGGCGGATTCCAGGATCAAGGCCCCTGCCGGCTCGCGCGCCGCCAGCCAGGCGGCGAGCGAGGCGCCCAGGGAACGGCCGAAGAGGACGATGCGGTGCGGCGCCTCGCCGCGTGTGTGCACGAGATGGCGCCAGGCCGCCGCGGCGTCGCGTTGCAGGCCCGTCTCGCTCGGACTGCCCTGGCTGCGGCCGTAGCCGCGGTAATCGATGATCAGCACCGACAGGCCCAGGCGGTTGAAGATGCGCAGGGAATCCAGGCGGTGGGAAATGTTGCCGGCGTTGCCATGTAGGAACAGCAGCGTGCCGCGCGCCTCGCGCGCCGGCACGTACCAGCCGTGCAGGGTGACGCCGTCCTCGGTTTGCGGGCGCACCTCCTCGTAGTCCAGGCCGATGTCGCGGGGTGAGGCCAGCAGTTCGCGGGAAGGCAGGTCGGGCAGGTAGAGCAGCGACGACTGTCCGAGAAAGACGGCCAGTACCAGGGCGCCATAACCGACGCCCAGCAGCA
>JBBIIR010000367.1:0-2598 GCA_037446455.1 Hydrogenophilales bacterium
GGCAAGCCGTTGGCGGCGATGCGCGGCAGCTTCGCGGTGATCGAGGGGCGGCCGGCGGGGGATTGAGCCGCGTCTTCTTCCCTGGCGGCAGCAGTAAGGATTTACCTTGAAGGCGGATGAGTCGTTCGTGGCTCCCGGTCAGCCGCGAAGGCAAGGCACGCCCGGATGTCATCGGCGGTTAAATAGATCGCGCTTTGTCGGAAATGCGCAATCCTCAAGCTGCCTGCATATCCGGAGCACGTTCCACAATGGGAATAGGGCGCTGTTCCGCCAGCCAGAGATCGTAGTCCATTTGCATACCCAGCCAGAGTTCGGCGCGACCGCCGCGTTCTGGGCCCAGCCAGACTTCGATCCGTCTGGCCATCTCCGGAGAGATACCGGCGTGGCCATTGAGTATCCTGGACAGGGCGGTGCGGGTGATACCCAACTGTCGTGCCGCTTCGGTCACCGTCAGGCCGAGAGCGGGAAGAACATCCTCGCGCAGGGTTTCGCCGGGGTGGGGAGGATTAAACATGCGGGCCATGGGGCTCTCCTAGTGATAGTCCTGATAATCGACAAGGATGGCGTCTTCGTCTTCAAAGGCGAAGGTCAGCCGCCAGTTGCCATTCACCCAGACCGACCAATGACCGCTCATGCTTCCGGTCAGGGCGTGCAATCGCCAGCCGGGAACGTTCATATCGTCCGGGCATTTCGACCGATCAAGGTGCTTGAGCTGACGGCCGAGGCGCGCGGCGTGATGAGGCTGAATTCCGGCCTTGGAACCCTTGCTGAAGAACGCCTCTATGCCTCGGTGTCGGAAGCTCTTGATCATGTGTGTAGTGTAGCTTAACGGTACATGGGTGGAATGCCCTTTGGAATGCACAAGGGCCGCGAATGCGGCCCTTGTTGGCTTGCGGGTAGATTCAGCGTTTGCGCGGCGGCAGCAGGTCGGTGATGGTGCCTTCCGCCATCTCGGCGGCGAAGCAGATCGTTTCCGACAGGGTGGGGTGGGCGTGGACGGTGAGGCCGATGTCCTCCGCCGTGGCGCCCATTTCGATGGCCAGGACCGCTTCGGCGAGCAGCTCGCCGGCGTTGATGCCGACCAGGCCGGCGCCGATGACCCGTTTGCTTTCCTTGTCCAGGATGAGCTTGGTCATGCCCTCGGTGCGGGCGATGGAGAGGGCGCGACCGCTGGCGGCCCAGGGGAAGGCGCCTTTTTCGATCTGCATGCCCTTGGCCTTGGCTTCCGTTTCGGTGACGCCCACCCAGGCCACTTCCGGGTCGGTGTAGGCGACGGAGGGGATGACCATCGCCTGGAATTCCACCTTGTGGCCGGCGATGACTTCCGCCGCCACCTTGCCCTCGTGTACCGCCTTGTGGGCCAGCATGGGCTGGCCGACGATGTCGCCGATGGCGAAGATGTGGGGGACGTTGGTGCGCATCTGTTTGTCCACGGCGATGAAGCCGCGCTCGTCCACCGCCACGCCGGCCGCCTCGGCGCCGATGGCCTTGCCGTTGGGACGGCGGCCGATGGCCACCAGCACCCGGTCGAACTTTTCCGTGCTCAGGGTCGTTTGCGTACCCTCGCCGGCTTTAAGTGTGACGTGGATGCCGTCCTTCTTCGCTTCCATGGCGGTGACGCCGGTATTGAGCTTGATCGCCTCGAAGCGCTTTTCCATGCGCTTGTGCAGGGGCCTGACCAGGTCGGCGTCGCAGCCGGGGATGAGCTGGCCGCCCAGTTCCACCACGGTGACCTTGGAACCCAGGGCGTCGTAGACCGTGCCCATCTCCAGGCCGATGATGCCGCCGCCGATGACCAGCAGGCGCTTGGGGATGTCGGCCAGGGCCAGGGCGCCGGTGGAGCTCATGACGCGCGGGTCGTCGGGCTGGAAGGGCAGTTTGATGGCCTCGGAGCCGGCGGCGATGATGGCGTGGTCGAAGGAAATCGTTTGCGTGCCGGCATCGCCGCTCACAGTCAGGCTGTTGGGGCCGGTGAACCGGGCGACGCCGTGCGCCACGGTGACCTTGCGCTGCTTGGCGAGCTGGGCCAGACCGCCGGTGAGCTTGCCCACCACGTCCCTGGCCTTCCACTCACGCAGGGTGTCCAGGTCCACCCTGGGTTTGGCGAAGGTGACGCCGTGTTCGGCCATCTCTTCCGCCTCGGTGATGAGGCGGGCGGTGTGCAGCAGGGCCTTGGAGGGGATGCAGCCGACGTTGAGGCAGACGCCGCCCAGGCTGGGATAGCGTTCCACCAGCACCACCTGCAAACCCAGGTCCGCGGCGCGAAAGGCGGCGGTGTAGCCGCCGGGGCCGGCGCCGAGGACCAGGACCTGGGCGTGGATTTCTCCCTCCCCCCCCGGGGGAGGGCTGGGGAGAGGGAACTCGGGGTGCGGACTTGATGAGGTTTGCTGGGGTGCGGGCGTTGTTCCCTCTCCCCTAACCCCTTCCCCGGCGGGGGAGGGGGAGGCCGCTGTTTCTCCGACCTTGAGCATAAGGATCGGAGTCCCCTCCGACACCTTGTCCCCTACCTTCACCAGCAGTTTCTCCACCACCCCGGCCTGGGGGCAGGGGATGTCCATCGCCGCCTTGTCGGATTCGACGGTGATGAGGGCGGCGTCC
>JBBIIR010000368.1:0-2597 GCA_037446455.1 Hydrogenophilales bacterium
CGCCCTCGGCGATGACCCGGCCCTTGTTCACCCGGCCGCCGGCGTTGGCGTAGTCCCAGGCCCGGGCCAGTTCATCGGGGCCGTCCACCCGGCTCTGGCCCTTGCCGGAAGAGGACATGACCGGTTTAATGATACACGGGTAACCGATGCCACCCTGCCCTTCGACCGCGATCTTCAGTTCAGCAAAGGTGTCGGCGAAGGCATAGGTGGAGGTGGGCAGCTTCAGGGTCTCCGCCGCCAGCCGGCGGATGCCCTCCCGGTTCATGGTCAGGTTCGCCGCGCGTGCCGTCGGCACCACCCGGCAGACGCCGGCAGCTTCGAGTTCCAGCAGGGTTTCCGTGGCGATGGCCTCGATTTCCGGCACCACGATGGCGGGCTTTTCCGAATCGATCAGGCGGGCCAGCACGTTGCCGTCCGCCATGTCGATGGTCTGCGCCCGGTGCGCCAACTGCTGGCCGGGGGCGCCGTCGTAGCGGTCGACGGCGACCACCTCCACGCCCAGGCGTTGCAGGGCGATGATGACCTCCTTGCCCAGCTCCCCGGCCCCCAGCAGCATGACGCGGGTGGCGGACGGTGAAAGCGGCGTGCCGATCTGCATGGCTGATCACTCCTCTCGCACCCCAAGGTGCCTATCCTGAACGAGCGGCTTATAGTTGAGGGTGAAGCTTAACGTAAGAGACAACCATGCGACCCCGCTCCGTCCTTCTCGCGCTGCTTGCCACCTTTCTGTCATTCCCCTCATGGGCCGCCGATTGGCTCTACCTCACCAGCCCCGGCGACACCCTGATCGGCATCGGTCAGCAATACCTGAAGAATCCGCGCGACTGGCCGAAGATTCAGGTCGCCAACACCGTGGCCGACCCCAAGCTCCTGCCCGCCAACACCCGCATCCGCATCCCCGTCGATCTGCTCAAGCTGACGCCGGCGCCGGCGACGGCCACGGCGGTGCACGGCAACGTGCGCTTCAAGACCGCCGAGGGGCCCTTCCAGGCGCTGCGCGCCGAGACCCAACTGACCGGCGGCGAGACGGTGCTGACCGGACCCGGCGGCAGCGTCAGCTACCGCTTCGCCGACGGCACCACCCTCACCCAGCAGGCCTCGAGCCGGCTGGTGTTCGGACGCCTGGCCGCCTACGGCAAGACCGGCATGGTCTCCACCGAACTCGGCCTCGAAAGCGGCCGCCTGGAAGCGAGCGCCGCGCGCCAGCAGGCGCCCGCCGGCGGCTTCAGCGTGCGCACGCCGGTGGCGGTAGCCGGCCTGCGCGGCACGGGATTCCGCCTCAACCTCTCGGAAGACGGCGCCCGCCTCGCCAGCGAGGTGCTGGAAGGCGCCGTCGGCGTATCCGCCCAGGGCAGCGAGGTGCAGGTGGCGGGCGGCTACGGCACCATCGCCGAGGCCGGCAAGCCGCCCGCGCCGCCGCGCGCCCTGCGTCCCAAACCCAACCTGGCCGGCCTGCCGGCGCGGGTGGAAAGCCTGCCGCTGCGCTTCATTTGGCAACCGAACACGCCCGCCCGCGCCTGGCGCGCCCAGATCGCCGCCGACGCGAGCTTCGCCACGGTACTGCTGGAGGGCCTGTTCAACGAGCCCAGCGCCGGCTGGGAAACCGACCTGGCGGACGGCAACTACGTGCTGCGCGTGCGCGCCGTCGACGAGACCGGCCTGGAGGGCTTCGACAGCCTGCATGCCTTCGCCCTCGATGCGCGGCCCTTGCCGCCGCTGCTCACCGCGCCCGCGCCGGGCACGCGGCTGTACAAGCAGGAGGCCACGCTGGAGTGGGCGGCGGCGGCCGGCGCCCAGGGCTACGTGGTGCAGATCGCGCCTTCGCCGGATTTCGCTGCCGGTGTGCGCGAACACCGCCCGGGTGCGCAGTTGCGCCTGACGGAAGCCCTGCCCGAGGGCGCATGGCACTGGCGCGTGGCCAGCGTCGACGCGGCCGGACGCGCCCGCCTGTGGTCCGCACCACGCGCCCTGCGCGTGCAGCACCTGCCGGGCGCACCCGGCGGCGGTCAGGCCCGCGCCGACGGCAATCGCCTGCATTTCGCCTGGACCGGCAGCCCGGGCGCGGTCCACTACGACTTCGAGCTGGCCGGCGAGCCGAGCCTGGCCGCCCCTGTGGTTCGGCAGCGCGCGGAGCACACCCAAACCAGCGCGGCACTCACGCCCGGCAAGTATTTCTGGCGCGTGCGCGGCGTCGAGGCGGATGGCCAGGCCGGGGCCTGGAGCGAGGCCAGTCCGGTGGTGCTGCCGCCGGCGCGGCCGACGGAACTGGCCGGCCAGGTCAGCGGCGAGACCCTGACGCTGGCCTGGCGGGGTGAAGCCGACAACTACCGCATCGACCTGGCGCGTGATGCCAATTTTGCCGAGAAGATCTCGCAGACCGGGGTCAGCGGAAACCGCGCCAGCCTGCGCCTGCCGGCCAAGGGCCAATACTGGCTGCGCGTGCTGGCCATCGGCGCCGACGGCGTCGAAGGCCCGCCCAGCACACCCCTGCTGCTCACCGTGCAGGGTCCGACGCCCTGGTGGCTGCTGCCGATCATGATGCTGCCGGCGCTCTGAACGCGCTTGTAAAAAAACCAGCCCCCAGGAAAACCGTCATC
>JBBIIR010000369.1:0-2582 GCA_037446455.1 Hydrogenophilales bacterium
GTGGGGCGTGGGGCGTGGGGCGTGGGGCGTGGGGCGTGGGGCGTAACGGCACCGCGGTGGCTGGGGGTGGGGTGTACGCCTCACCCCTCACGCCTCACCGCGATGCACGCGTTCATCGCCGGCGCTGCCCTACGGCACCCTCGCCGCCAACCTGCTCGGCGGCTACCTGGTCGGTCTGGCCATCGCCTACTTCGCCCAGCATCCCGGCCTGCCGCCGGAATGGCGGCTGTTCGCCATCACCGGCTTCCTCGGCGGGCTCACCACCTTCTCCGCCTTCTCCGCCGAGGTGTTCACGCTGCTCAGTCGGGGCCAGCTGGCCTGGGCGCTGGCGGCGGCCTCGGCCCATCTGTTCGGTTCCCTCGCCCTCACCGCCCTGGGGGTGTGGAGCTACCAGCACATGCGGGGGTGACATGAACCAGGTCTGCATCCGTTTCTATGTGCGCGAAGGCATGCGCCACGCCCATCAGCCCATGCACGATTGGCTGTTCGCCGCGGCCCGCGCCGCCGGCATCCCCGGCGGCACCGCCTACCGGGCCTCGGCGGGCTTCGGCCGTCACGGCCTGCACGAGGAGCATTTCTTCGAGCTGGCGGGCACCCTGCCGGAGTGCGTCGAATTCTTCGCCACGGATGAATAGACCAGGGACCTGCTCGATCGCGTGGCGGCCGCCGGGTTGAAGCTGTTTTACGTGCGCTATCCGGTGCGCCTGGGCATCACCGGCGCGGCGGGCGATCCCCGCTGAAACAGGCACTGGCGCCCATCCTGGGCGTCCTTTGAGGGGCGGGGGCATTCCGGTATCATTCGCCATCCCTGCATTCGCAAAATTTATGCCTCGCTTCATCTTCGTTACCGGTGGTGTCGTGTCCTCCCTGGGCAAGGGCATCGCCGCCGCGTCTCTGGGGGCGATTCTCGAATCGCGCGGCCTCAAGGTCACCCACCTCAAGCTCGACCCCTACATCAACGTCGATCCGGGCACCATGAGCCCGTTCCAGCACGGCGAGGTGTTCGTCACCGAGGACGGCGCCGAGACCGACCTGGACCTGGGCCACTACGAGCGCTTCACGCGCGCCAAGATGGGCAAGCGCAACAACTTCACCACCGGCCAGATCTACGAGTCGGTGATCAAGAAGGAGCGCCGCGGCGAATACCTGGGCCGGACCGTGCAGGTCATCCCCCACATCACCGACGAGATCAAGGCCTACATCAAGCGCGGCGCCGAGGGCGCCGACGTGGCCATCATCGAGATCGGCGGCACGGTCGGCGACATCGAATCCCTGCCTTTCCTGGAAGCCATCCGCCAGATGGGCATCGAGGAGGGCAAGCAGGGCTGCTGCTACATCCACCTCACCCTGCTGCCCTACATCCCCACCGCCGGCGAGCTGAAGACCAAGCCGACGCAGCATTCGGTGAAGGAACTGCGCGAGATCGGCATCCAGCCCGACGTGCTGCTGTGCCGCGCCGACCGCCACATCCCGCCGGAGGAGCGGCGCAAGATCGCGCTGTTCTGCAACGTCATGCCGGAGGCGGTGATCGAGGCCCTGGACGCGGATTCCATCTACAAGATTCCCGGCCTGCTGCACGACCAGATGCTGGACGAGATCGTCTGCCACAAGCTGGGCCTGCTCGCGCGCGCGGCCGACCTGTCGGTGTGGAAGAGGCTCATCGATGCCCTGGAGCATCCGCAGCATGCGGTGGACATCGCCTTCGTCGGCAAGTACGTCGATCTGACCGAGTCCTACAAGTCGCTGTCCGAGGCGCTGACGCACGCCGGCATCCACACCCGCAGCCGCGTCCACATCCATTACATCGATTCCGAGACCCTCGAACAGGAAGGCTGCGCGGCGCTCGCCCGCATGGACGCCATCCTGGTGCCCGGCGGCTTCGGCAAGCGCGGCACCGAGGGCAAGATTTGCGCCATTCGCTACGCGCGCGAGCACGGCGTTCCCTACCTGGGCATCTGCCTGGGCATGCAGCTCGCCGTGGTGGAGTTCGCGCGCGACGTGGCCGCCATGCCAGGCGCGCATTCCACGGAATTCGAGCCGGAAACCCCCTATCCGGTGATCGGCCTGATCACCGAATGGCAGGACAAGGACGGCCGCATCGAGCACCGCGACGCCAATTCCGACCTCGGCGGCAGCATGCGCCTGGGCGGCCAGGTCTGCGAACTGGGCGAGGGCACCCTGGCGCAAGCCATCTACGGCAAGCCGGAGATCGTCGAACGCCACCGCCATCGCTACGAGGTCAACAACGGCCTGCTCGCCAGACTGGAAGCCGCCGGCCTGAAGGTGGCCGGGCGGGCGCCGGGTACCGACCTGTGCGAGATGGTGGAACTGCCGCGCGACGTCCACCCCTGGTTCGTCGGCTGCCAGTTCCATCCGGAATTCACCTCCAACCCGCGCGACGGCCACCCGCTGTTCAAGGCTTTCGTCGAGGCGGCCTTGGCCAAGCAGAAAAGGAAGCAGGCATGAAATTGTGCGGATTTGAAGTCGGCCTGGATCACCCGCTCTTCCTGATCGCCGGTCCCTGCGTCATCGAGTCCGAGCAGATGGCCCTGGATACCGCCGGGGCGCTGAAGGCGATCACC
>JBBIIR010000370.1:0-2581 GCA_037446455.1 Hydrogenophilales bacterium
TAGACGGCCCCGCGCGGAAACCGGAAATGGAAACCGCGTTCCGCCTGGGTACGCGCCGTGGTTGCCACGTCGACGCGGGGCGGGCGGGGGAGCGTCGAGCGCCCCCGCGGGTCGCGCCCTGGGCGGGAGATACAATCGCGCCGCCATGCCATCCGCCGCCCCGCCCACCCCGCGCCTCGTCATCGTCGTCCTCGGCGCCGGCCGCAGCGGCACTTCCCTGCTCATGCAGGTCCTCGCCGCGTTGGGCATGCGCGTGTCGCCCGCACTGATCGGCGCGCGGGCAGACAATCCGGAGGGGTTCCACGAGGATGCCGGCATCGTCCGCATCCAGGCCGATCTCATGCGCGCGCTGGGGGCCTGGCCCTACCACCCCTTGCCGGCGGAATGGCTCGACGCGCCGGCCGCCGCCGCGGCCGAGATCGCCTTGCGCGCGCTGCTGCGCGAGCGCCTGGATGAAGCGGGTGGCGTGTGGGGATTCAAGGATCCCCGCACCGCGTCCTTCCTGCCGCTGTGGCAGCGCATCTTCGCCGCCGAGGCGATCGCCCCGCGCTACCTGCTGGCCCTGCGCGAGCCGGACCACATCCTGCGCTCCTTCATGCGCGCCTACCAGGCTTCGGCGGCGCTGGCCGAGTCGGTCTGGCTGCGCCGCACCTGCGATGCCTTGTGGCATACGCAAGCGGCCTGCCACGTCGTGCACTACGAGGACTGGTTCGTACGCGGCGACGAGGTGGCCGCCGGCCTGGCACGTTTCTGCGGGCTCGACAGCGCTGCCGACGCCCGCATGCCGGGCGGGCTGGTGCGGCCGGAACTGAATCGCTGCGGCGGCCCGCGCGTCGACACGGCACTGGCCTCGCCGCGGGCAAGAGCGCTGCAGGTCGCCTTGCGCGCCTGCCGCGGCGACATCCGCGAGCGGGAGGAACTGCTGCGCCGCGTCGCCGACTGCCGCATATCCCCGGACGTGCCCGTCGGCCTGGCCTGAAGTCGGGCCGAGGGCGCGTGTCGGCTCCGGCGCCGGCGTGGTTCAGCGCCAGGCATAGCCGCGGTAGCCCCAGCCCGGACCACCACCACGCCGGTCGTCATCGCGCAGTCCGTGGCGCAGTTCGTGGCGCAGTCCGTGGCGCAGATCGCGGGCGATGCGGTCCAGCACGCGGTCGAGTTCCGCCCACTCGGCCCGGTTCAGGCGGCCGTCCGCCTCGAAGCGGCGTTCGAGGAACTCGCTGCGGCGCAGATCCTGGAACAGCTCGCGCGCCTCGTAGTGGGTCAGGCGGCCGTTGCGCAAGCCCTGCTCGACGCGGGCCATCAGATGGCGCTGGCGCTGCTCGATGTTCATGTCCTCCCGGCGCGGGCCGGGGCCGGAATGCTGCCGGTATTCGACGTTGGGACCACCTTGGTAGTGGCCGGGGTGGCCGGGGTGGCCGGGATAGCCGTGCCCGGCCTGGACGCCGGTAGCCAGAAGGGTGAGCGAGGCCAAGCCGGCCAGGCCGATAAGCTTGCGGATGTTGGGGGTTTTCATGGTCGACTCCTTGCTTGAGGTTGCCGGCACACACATGCGAAGCCGGTGCTGTGCACTCTGGGAGTCGTCTGTAAGGGAAGCGTGTCGTAGTTGTGTGGGCTTGTAACGAATGGTTACGGCGCGCCTGCCGGCTGGGCCTTGCCTTCCAGTTCCTCCCAGCGGCCGAGCAGGCCCAGCAGTTCCTCCTCGATGGCGGCGGAGCGCGCGTGCAGTTCGGCGGCGCGCGCGTGGTCGGCATAGACCGCCGGCTCGGTCATGCGGGCGGCGAGATCGGCCTGTTCGCTTTCCAGGGTCTCGATGCGGCCGGGCAGGGCCTCCAGCTCCTTCTGTTCCTTGTAGCTGAGGCCGGCCTTTATGCCCTTCAGGGCATTCTTCGACTTGGCTGGCGACGCCGCCACGGCGGCCTTGGCCGGTGCCTTCGCCGCGGCGACCGGCTCGGGCTGGGCGCGAGCGCGCCAGGCCAGCCAATCGGCGTAGCCGCCGGGGATTTCCAGCAGCCTGCCGGGGTTGTCAACACTCCCGGCGAAGACGATGGACTGGGTCACCACGTTGTCGAGGAAGGCCCGGTCGTGCGAGACCAGGATGACCGTGCCGGGATAGTCCTGCAGCAATTGCTCCAGGAGTTCCAGGGTATCGATGTCGAGGTCGTTGGTGGGTTCGTCCAGCACCAGGATGTTGGCCGGGCGGGCGAACAGGCGGGCCAGCAGCAGGCGGTTGCGTTCGCCGCCGGACAGCGCCGAGACCTTGGCGCGGGCGCGCTCGCCGGGGAAGAGGAATTCCTCCAGGTAGCCGATGACGTGCTTCTTCTGGCCGCCGATGTCGACGTAGTCCGAGCCGGGCGAGATGGTGTCGATGAGCGTGGCGTCGTCGTCGAGCTGGTTGCGGAACTGGTCGAAGTAGGCCACCTCCTGGCGGGTGCCGCGCTTGATGCGGCCCGCATCCGGTTCGATCTCGCCGAGGATGAGCTTGATCAGGGTGGTCTTGCCGGCGCCGTTGGGACCGATCAGGCCCAGCTTGTCGCCGCGCAGGATGCGGGTGGAGAAGTCATGGATGAGGATGCGCCTCTTC
>JBBIIR010000371.1:0-2573 GCA_037446455.1 Hydrogenophilales bacterium
CGACGTTCTGGAAGACCACCTTGAGGTCCATGAAACCGGTGGGATCGAAGGTGTTCAATTGTCCGACCGCGCGGGCCAGGTCGAATTCGTCGACGCGGCCGTCCAGTTCCAGCTCGGCGTGGCCGCCGGGCTTGTTGCTGACGCCGTTGATGTTGCCCTTCAACTCGTGGATGCGGGTACCGAAGGGCAAGGCCAGGGACAGGTCGGCGAAGTCCATCTCGCCCTGGTCGATGCGCACCCGCTCGATGTTGACCCGGAAGGCGGGATCGGCCTTGCCGCCGGCGGAAGCCTGCGCGGCCTGCGCCGGCTTGGCCTCGGCCGCTTTGGCTAGCTCGGGGGTTCCGGGGGTTCCGGCGGTGCCGACGGCCGCAGCGTCCTCATCCCAGGGCGAGGCCGGCGCCTTGGCCTCCTTGTTGCCCGCCTCGGCGGTCGGCGCGCCCTTCTGGAAAGCCTTGGCGAGGCTGGTGGTCTTGTCCTTGAAGATCACCAGCTTCAGGGCCGGCCGGTCCAGGCGCAGTTCGCCGATGTCCAGGCTGCTCGGGGTGGCCGCCAGGTCATTGCTGGACACGGACTTCCAGGCCAGGAAGCGCTCGCCGGTGCTGGCTTCGTTGATCAGCAGGTCGTCGACGTGGAACCCCCCCGTGTACCCGACCTTGCCGTCGCCGTAGCGCACCTGGCCGGCCGTGGAAGCGCGGCCGCCGGCCAGCAGCAGATTGGAGGCCTTGGCCAGATAGGGCTGGGCGGGGCTCAGGGCCAGGTCGGCCAGGTTCAGCTTCAGGTCCGCCGTCGGACGTCCCGGCGCCACCTTGCCGGACGCCTCGAAGCGGCCGCCTTCGAGCACGCGGAATCCCATGCGCACGGGGATGGCGGCCTTGAGGTCTTCGCTCAGGCCCTTGGCGCTGGCCTGGAAGTCCTGGACGGTGAGCTGCACGAAGGGCGAGATCGACTCGTCGCGCAACGCCAGGCGGAACCCCCTGGCCTCCAGCTCGCCGACACGGTAGCGCCAATCCAGGGTTTTCTTGGCGGCCTCCACCACCATGCGCTCGGCGACCTCCTTGGCCGGCTGTCGACGCAGGGCCTCCAGCAGGGGCAGTTGACCGCGGGCGTCGCGCACCACATCCACCTGCCCGTTGAGCAGGGCGATGCGGCCCACGCTGGCGTTCCTGCCGGCGAGATCGATGCCGCCCTCCTCCAGCACCACGCCGCCGACGACCAGCACGGGATCCTTCGCCGCCCCGCTCAGCAGGCGAATGCCCGACGCGTCGATCCCCAGCCCCGCCAGTTCCGCCTTGGGCTCCCCCGCCCCCAACTCGGCATGCGCCGTGAAGCCGAGCTTGAAATTGCCCACTTCCACGCTGAGCGGCGTGACGAAGCCCAGATCGGTGACCTGGATGGTCATCTGGTCCAGGCTGAAACGACCCAGGCCGATGCGCCAGGGCTGCTCGGCGGCCGCCGGCGCCGGCTCCGTTTTGCCCCCCTGCGCCGCGCCCTGCCCGGCCTTGGCCGGCGCCGCGGGGACGGGAGCCTGGCCGCTTGTTTCCGGCGCGGCGGCCGCCGGACCCTTGCCGGGAGCAGTGAACCAATCCTGGATGTCGATGCGGCCATCGGCGGCGCGGGTGAGGGCGACCCGCCCGCCGTTGAGGGCGATCTCGCCGATCTCCAGGCTGCGCCGGCCCAGATCGAAGCGGCCGCCGCTCAGGGCGACGCGCTCCAGCGTCACGGCCGGCGCCGCGGCCTGGGCGCCGCGCAGGGCCAGCTTGTCCACCGCCAGGCCCAGGTCATCCAGGTTCAGGCTGAGCTTCTTGTCCGCCCAGCCCACCCGGTACTTGAGGCCCAGGGCCGCCATGCCCTCGGGCGGCGCCATGTTCAGCCGGGCCTGCAGATAGGGCCAGGCCTTGGCCAGGGGCAGGCTGTCGACGGCCAGTTCGCCGCTGGCCAGCACCGGGTTCAGGCTCAGGTCACCCTTCCAGCGCACGCGCGCGCCGATTTCCGTGGTCGCGGCGAGGGTATGGGCGCCCTTGTCCTCGGGCAGGGTGGAGAGATGGGTGAGGGTGAGGGCGAGTGGGCTCAGGGATGTTTCGAAATCCACCTTGCGGTCGGCGACTTCCAGCCGCCCGTTTTCCAGGGCGATACGCTGGACGAGCAGACGCGGCAGGGGCTTGTCCGGCTTCTCCTCCTCGTCCTTGAACGCCTCGATGAGGGCGCTCCAGTTCAGGCGGCCGTCGGCCAGCAGCTCGACGCGGGCGCGCGGGCCGCCGAGGCGGATGGCCTCGAAAGTGTAGGCCCACTTGAACAGGCTGGCCGCCTCGAAGTCGACGAACAGTTCGTCGAAAGCCAGCAAGGGCTTGCCGTTCGGCTCGGCAAGTTGGAGACCCTTCACCGACACCGACAGGGCGAAGGGGTCGAAACGCGCCTCGGCAATGCTGAGCTGGTGCCGGCTCTTGTCGGCGATGAACTTGGGCGCGGCCCACTTCACCAGGGGCTCGAAACCGAACCAGGCGAACAGGAACCAAGCGGCCACCAGCGCCAGGACGACCAGGACGGGGATCTTCAGCAGAAGCGAGCGTAGGCGG
>JBBIIR010000372.1:0-2570 GCA_037446455.1 Hydrogenophilales bacterium
CGGCCCGGTGGCGATGCGCTGGATGATGGAATGCATGGTGCGGGCGAGATCGGGCGCGGCGGCGATGGCGGTGTTCATAAGCAACTCCTTAAATTCCCGCGCAGCATAGAAAGTCGCCGGGATACGGTCAACCATGGCCGCACGAGGGCATTTCGTCCGCCCCCCGCCTCGCCCGACGCGCATGGACGCGAGACGATGCGCGGTAGAGAATGGGCGCAGAGCCCTACCCGGAAGCTTGCCCCATGCATCGAATGTTGTTGTGCCGCACCCTGCTGGCGATCCTGCTCGCGCCCTCGGCACAGGCGGCCGATCTCGCGGTGAACGTGCTCGACGTGCGCGCCGGCGGCGGCGAGGTGAAACTCCTGTTGTTCGATCGGGAAGACGGTTTCCGCAAGGAGGACAAGGCCCGCCAGGTGCTGCGCCTGCCCGCCGGCGGCAGCGCGGTGACCGGCGCCTTCGCGGGCCTGCCGCCCGGCCGCTACGCGGTGATCGCCTATCACGACGAAAACGGCGACGGCAAACTCAACCTGCGCCTGGGCATGTTCCCCAAGGAAGGCTACGGCCTGAGCAACAATCCGAAGCCGCTGGGACCGCCGAAGTTCGCCGATGCGGCCTTCGACCTGCCGGATGCCGGCCTGCGCGTCGACATCCGCCTGGCCTATTGAGCGTCTCCGCCCGCGCCCGGCGCGCGCGGAACCGGTAGAATCGCGCTTCCGATTGACCCGCGCCCTGACCATGCAGACCCATTACCAGCGTATCGGCGGCGAAGCCAAGGTCCGCGAACTGGTGGACCGCTTCTACGACCACATGGACGAGTTGCCGGAAGCCTGGGGCATCCGCAAGCTGCATGCCGCCAGCCTGGACGGCGCCCGCCAGAAGCTGTTCGACTTCCTTTCCGGCTGGATGGGCGGCCCGCCGCTGTATGTGGAAAAGCACGGCCACCCCATGCTGCGCCGGCGCCACCTGCCCTTCCCCATCGGCGTGTCCGAGCGCGACCAGTGGATGCACTGCATGGGCCTGGCCCTGGAGGAAGTGGTGGCGGACACGCACTTGCGCGAGGAACTCTACCGCGCCTTCCACAAGGTGGCCGACCACATGCGCAACCAGGCCCCCGCCGGGGCTGTCCATTTTCAACCCACCTCACCCTGAAAGGATTCCAGATGTTCGCATTCACCGCCGAGGTCGCCCTGCCCTTCGAGCAGGCCATCGAAAAGTTCAGACAGGCCCTGGCCGAGGAAAAAATGGGCGTGGTGTCGGAGATCGACGTGCAGGCCGTGATGAAGGCCAAGCTGAACCACGACATGCCCCCCTACCGCATTCTTGGCGCCTGCGCCCCGGGCCTGGCGCGCCGCGTCATCGAATCGGACCGCGACGCCGGCTCGCTGCTGCCCTGCGGCGTGGCGGTGATGGCCGTCGACGCCGGCACCACCCGCTTCGCCTTCCAGGATCCGGAGATCATGTCCGCCGTCACCGACAATGCCACCATGCGCGACACCGCGCTGGAAGCCAAGACCATGCTGATGCGCGTGCGCGACCGGCTGGCGGCCTGAACCTCCACCGTTTCACCCCGTCACACCCACCAAAAAGGAGACAACACGATGAAACACGCCCTGAGCCTTTCCCTGCTGTCCCTGGCCCTGGCCGGCTGCGCCACCACGCCCTCGCCGGAGAAGGTGGCCGGTCTCAACGAGGATGCCCGCAAGACCGCCGGTGGCCTGATCCAGACCCTGGGTGGCGAACTCAAGACCGCCCTGACCGCCGGCGGACCCGGTGGCGCCATCGGCGTGTGCAAGGAAAAGGCGCCGCAGATCGCCGCCGAGGCCATGCAGAAGACCGGCTTCCAGATCAAGCGGGTGAGCCCGAAGAACCGCAATCCCAAGGGTGTGCCGGATGCCTGGGAAACCCAGGCCCAGGCCGAGCTGGAAAAGCGTCTGGCGGCGGGCGAGAAGCCGGAGACCCTGGACATGCACGCGGTGGTGGACACCCCCGATGGCAAGGTCTTCCGCTACGCCAAGGCCCTCGTCACCCAGCCGGTCTGCCTGCTCTGCCACGGCAACCCCGACAGCATGCCGGCGGAGGTCAAATCCGCCCTGGCCAGCCAGTACCCGGCCGACAAGGCCACCGGCTACACCGCCGGCCAGGTGCGCGGCGTGCTGTCCATCCGCAAGCCGCTTTAAAACCCCTGGGAAACGGGAAGTAAGGCACGGGGAAACGGGAAAAGGGAAAAGGGAAACGCAAAAACCCCCAACCGACCCGCGCCCCACGTTTCCCGTTTCCCGTTTCCCGTTTCCCGTTTCCCGTTTCCCGTTTCCCGGACAATGACCGACACTCCCTCCCCCCGCCTGCAAAACCTGCCCATCGCCTGGTTCGCCATGATCATGGGCCTGGGGGGCTTGACCGTGGCCTGGCACAAGACCGAGACCCTGCTCGCCCTGCCGCTTGCCTTCAGCCCCTGGCTGCTGGGGCTGACCAGCGGCCTGTTCGCCGCGCTGAGCCTGCTCTACCTGGTAAAGATCGTGCGTCACCGGCCGGCGGCGCTGAAGGAATGGGGGCATCCGGTGAAGATGCAT
>JBBIIR010000373.1:0-2568 GCA_037446455.1 Hydrogenophilales bacterium
AGCGGGCCGCCTTCTACCTGTGCGCCCGCCAGGCAATGATGGACGAGCTGGCCGCCGGCCTGGTGGCCCTGGGTGTGCCGGCCGGCGCCATCCATTGGGAATCCTTCGGCGGCGCCGTCAACGCCGATGCCACGGCATACCGGGTCGCCGTCGTCGGCCACGGCGAACACACCTTCCGGGGCGAGCCCAGCCTGCTCCATGCCCTGGAGTCCTGGGGCGTGCCGGTGCAGGCGGACTGCCGCGCCGGCGAGTGCGGGGCCTGCGCCCTCACCGTCCGCGGCGGCGAGGTGCGCCTGTGCCAGAGCATCCAGGCCGCCTTGCCCGCCGGCCGGACCCTGGCCTGCTGCGTGGTGCCGGCCAGTGATCTGGAGATCGCGGTTTGAAACCCCGGTGCCTGGATCAGGCCGCAGGCCGTGGCAAGCGCTCAAGTAAACGAAGGGCCGTAGGGCGGATGAGCCGAAGGCGTTATCCGCCGGATGGGGGGTGCATACGGCGGAAGGCGCTGCGCTTTTCCGCCCTACGCGGGCTGGGGGCGCTCATGGCTCCCCGAACAGACCAGTTTTTTTGAATTGCCAGCAAGCCCTTTCAGGCCAGCCAGCCAATCACTTCAACGCACTTCAACAAAGGACTTGATCCATGAAAACCTTGAAAACCAGTAGAAATTCATGCGGGACCCGCCTGACGCCCATCGCCGCCGCTTTACTGGTCGCGCAGACGGGCTGGGCATGGGCCCAGGGCGCGCCCGCGGAAGTGGTGTTGCCGCGCATCGACGTCATCGGCGGCAGTGAAAACCTGCCCAATATCGGCGGCACGGCGGATACGCTCGACCGCAAAACGCTGGAAAACAGCCGCGTCTTCACGGTCAACGAGGCCTTGCGCAAGGTGCCCGGCGTCCACGTGCGCGACGAGGAAGGCTTTGGCATACGCCCCAACATCGGCATGCGCGGCCTCAACCCCACCCGCTCGACCAAGATCACCCTGCTGGAAGACGGCATTCCGCTGGCCTACGCGCCCTACGGCGACAACGCCAGCTACTATCACCCGCAGATCGATCGCTACAGCGGCATCGAGGTATTGAAAGGCGCCAATTCCCTGCTGTTCGGCCCGCAGACCGTGGGCGGGGTGATCAACTACATCACGCCCGACGCGCCGCGGAAATTCGGCGGCTACGTGCAGGGCGCGCTGGGCAACCGCGATTATTTCAACGGCAAGCTGAATATCGGCGGCGGCGGTTTCCTGCTCGATGCCACCCGCAAGCAGGGCGACGGCGCGCGCGACAACCTGGAGCACGCGCTCAACGACATCAACCTGAAATTCACCACCGGCATCGGCGCGAGCCAGGCGCTCACCCTGCGCGCCAACTACTACACGGAAGATTCCACCGTCACCTACTCGGGGCTGACCGTGGCCGAATTCAACAATCTCGGCGCGCGCTACAACCCGTTCAAGAACGACCATTTCGACGTCAAGCGCATGGGGCTGTCGGCCACCCACGAAGTCGATTTCGGCCAGGACACGCAACTGGTCACCAACCTGTACTACGCCACGTTCGACCGCGACTGGTGGCGGCAGTCGAGCAACAGTCAGGATGGACAGCACAGCGGCTGCAACACCACCTTCGTCGTGAACGGCGTGAGCGCCACGTTCACCGCCCACCGCCTGGCCGGCCGCCGGGTCAATCCCGACACCCAGTTCAACTGCAACCAGGGCCGCCTGCGCTACTACACCACCTGGGGCGTCGAGCCGCGCCTGACCCTGAAGCACGGCCTGGGCGAATTGCAGGCCGGCGCCAAGGCGCACTTCGAGGAACAGGAACGCAAACAGGTCAACGGCGCCAGCCCCACCGCGCGCACCGGCACGCTGGCGGAAAACAACCTGCGCGACACCACCGCCTACAGCGCCTTCGTCGCCAACCGTTTCGATTTCGGCAGCGTGAGCGTCACCCCCATCCTGCGTCACGAGAACATTGACGCTGAACGCACCAACCGGCTCAATGCAACCAAGGGTTCCACCTCGCTCAGCAAAACCCTGCCCGGCATCGGCGCCACCTGGAACCCGGACAAGACGCTTACCGTGTTCTCCAGCCTGCATCGCGGCTTTGCGCCGCCGCGCGTGGAGGACCTGATCGGCGGCACCGGCACGGCCACCGATGTTGACCCCGAAAAATCCACCAATTTCGAACTCGGCCTGCGCAGCCAGCCCATCCCCGGCGTGTCGTTGCAAACGGTTTACTTCCGCACCGACTACGACAATCTGATCGCGGTCGGCTCCATTGCCGGCGGCGGCACGCCGCTCTCGCAGGGCAAGGCGCTGTTCGAGGGTCTGGAACTGGGCTCGACCGTAAGCATGAAGAGCGGCTTCTTCGGTCGCCTGGCCTATACCTGGCTGCCCACCGCCGAGCAGACGACCGCCTTCCGCCGGGTCGATACCAACGTCATCGTCCCCGGTAGCGCAGCCGGGTTACGCCAGCCCTACGCGCCCAAGCATACCCTCACCGCCGCCGTGGGCTACGAAACAGGCGGCTTCCGGGGCGAAATCGAAGCGCAGCATGTCGGCGAGCAGTACGCC
>JBBIIR010000374.1:0-2506 GCA_037446455.1 Hydrogenophilales bacterium
TCCGAAGACCGCCGCTCCCGCGAAGAAAGCTGCTGCTCCGAAGGCTGCCGCTCCCGCGAAGAAGGCCGCTGCTTCGAAGGCCGCTCCCGCGAAGAAAGCCGCTGCTCCGAAGGCCGCCGCTCCCGCGAAGAAGGCCGCTGCCAAGAAGCCTGCCTGACAAGCTTGATGTGCGGTGAAAAAAGGCGGGGCATGCCCCGCCTTTTTTCCGCCTGGTTTTTCATGCGGCAGGCCCCGGCCAGTCAGTCACTTTGGATACGGTCGTGGAAATAGCTCGGAGTGTGCTTGCGCGTTCGAGGCGCGGTTTGCGATCGCGAGCTTGTGCCGGTCACGGAGCAGATTGAGAGAAGCCAAGCGCGGCGCATGTTGGTTTAGAAAATTCCCTAAGCATGCATTTACGAGCGTGTCAAGGAAAATCGCATTTTGCGTGGCATGGCATTGCCCGCGTGTCGATATTCCGACAGCTCTGTCGAGGCACTGCCGGGCCGGAGCGGCGGGGTCCATGCACGGCATTCCCATCTTCCTGATTTCACTGGGAACGGCATCTTCCCGGGACTGTCCCGCCCTTGGCATGCTTTCTGCATGTGTCCCTGCCAGCGTAGAGACGGATGACAAGGGAGCAAGAGATGACGTCGAACGAAATGGGCAAGGTAATGGTGATCCTGGCGGGCGGCGACGATGCCACCGACCGGGTGATCATCAAGATGGCCGAAGGGCCCGAGCACGAAATGGCGCTGAGCCCGTCGCAGGCGCGCGCGCTGGCAACGGACCTGATCACCGCGGTGAACCGCGCCGAAGTCAAAGCCAGCCTCAAGACCAGCCCCAACATGTGGCGCCGGACCGGCAACTCTCCGGTGCGTCAGATGGAGGCCCCCTTTCCGGGGGAGCCGCAACCCCGCCTTGCGACGGCGGGGTGAGACGACAGGTCAAGATCGCCTGACTGATCGCGAATAATCCCTCCTTGAGCGTGGTAACATGCCTCGGCCGACCTTGTGTCGGCCGTTTTTTTTAACCTGCGCACATCAGGGGAATCCCATGGCAGTTCTGGAACTCAACGAGCAGAATTTCGAGGAAACCATCCTCAACAACGATTTCGTCGTCATCGATTTTTGGGCGCCCTGGTGCGGGCCCTGCCGTGGTTTCGCGCCGGTTTACGAGGCCGCGTCGGAGAAGCACGAGGGGGTGGTCTTCGCCAAGGTGAATACCGAAGAGCAACAGGCCCTGGCCGCGCATTTCCAGATTCGCTCCATTCCCACCCTGGTCATCTTTCGCGAGAAGGTCATCATCTACGCGCAACCCGGCGCCATGCCCGCCAACGCTTTCGATGATCTGGTCGCCCGCGCCAAGGCCATCGACATGGCCCAGGTGCATGCCGAGATCGCGGCGGAACAGGGCAAGGCCTAGCCGAAAAGACGCAAGAGGTGGTCGACGGCGGCGTGCGCGCCATCCGCCACCACCGCCGGCTTCTCGGGCAAGGCCCAGAGGCGATCGAGGCGGGAGCCGAGGGCCGCGCTGAACATCTCGCCCTCGTCGATCGCCGCGCAGTTGCCTTGTTGTGCGAGCCAGGCACTTAGGTAAGGGGTTTCCGGCCAGTCCGGACGATCCACGTAAAGCACGGGCACGCCATGCGCGGCCGCTTCCGTGAAACCGCCGTATCCCACCTTGGTGATCAGCGCGTCGCAGGACGCCAGCACATCCAGGAAGGGCATGTTCAGGCTACCCAGCGCGATCGCGTCGTCGCGGCCCGTGGCCCAGTCGTCCGGGACGATCCAGGTGATGCCCGGCAATTCGGGCAGACGCCCGACACCCTGATAGCCGATTCCCCCGAATCCCACCAGCACCAGCCGTTCGCGCGGACCACCGCGCGCGCCCCGCGCCAGGGCGCGGCGGCGCGCAACGCCACGCGCCGCGATGGGGGGCAGGTCGAGGCGATGCTCGAGCCAGTGCATGGGCATGGACGGTTGCGGACACAGGAACATGGCGGCGGCCTGGTATGCGGCCCGCATGTCCCGCAAGGGCGGTTTCATGTCGGCATGGTCGGCGAGGTAGGCGGTGGCGATGTCGTACCAGTTCAGCGAGCACAGCGCGGCGGCGGGAATCGCGGCTTGCGCGGCGGCGGCGAGGGGCAGGTAGGCCACATCGGCAAACACCGCGTCGAAGGCTTGCGCCCGCAGCCAGGCGGCTTCAGCGGTGATGCGCGCCGACCAATGGCGATGGAAGTCGAGATAGGCCCGGCGGCTGGAGTCGACGTCGACGCGTACCGCATCGCGCATAAGCAAGCCGATGTCGGCGGCCTCGGCGCGATGCCGGAAGGGCGGCTGGAGACGGGCGCGCAAGACGGATTCCGCAAGGCCGGACCATACCGTGAGAGCGATCCCCGGATGGGCCTCGCGCAAGGCGTTGAGCACCGGCGCGGCCTGCGCCAGGTGGCCGAGGCCGTGGTGGCTGATCGCCGCCAGCAGCTTCAACCTTGATTCCTCGGTTGAACACGTCCGAAGGCGCGGCTGTG
>JBBIIR010000375.1:0-2484 GCA_037446455.1 Hydrogenophilales bacterium
GCCACGCACGGTGCGGATGAAATCCGTCCCCAGTTTCTTGCGCAAATGGTGCACATAGACCTCGACGGTATTGCTGCCGGTCTCCTCGCCCCAGGCATAGAGGCTTTCCTCGAGTTAGGCGCGGCTGCGACGATCTTTCTCGCCGCGGCTTCCGGGGTGTCGCTGCGGTTGCCCAAGGCGCGGTTGAGGGCGTTGACCGCCGCCGAATTGAGGGGCGTGTCGATGGCGCGCGGGGCCAGGTGGATGACGTCGACCCGGGAATCCGCCAATTCCCGGCGCAGGGCCTGGGAAAAGCCGCGCAAGCCGGCCTTGGCGGCGGAATAGGCAGCGAAGCCGGCGAAGGGGATGCTGCCGAAGGTCGAACCGACATTGACGATGGCGGCCTGCGGCTGCGCCTTGAGCCAGGGCAGCAGAGCCTGGGTCAGGCGGATGGGGGTGAGCAGATTGGTGCTCAGTGTCCTTTCGACCTCTTCCCAACCCTGATGATCGAGCAGGCCAAAGCCGCCAACACCGGCATTGTTGATCAGCACGTTGATGTCGAAGTCCCGCGCAGCCCGCGCCACAGCGGCGATCCCTTCCTCGCGGTTCAGATCGGCGACGACCACGTCCGAGCGGGTCCTGAGATGCTCGCGCAGGGCATTGAGCTTGCCGGCATCGCGGCCGGCGAGCAGGATTTCCGCGCCTGCCCAGGACAGCGATCGGGCCAGAGCGCTGCCCAAGCCACCGCTGGCGCCGGTCAGCAGGATGCGGGCGTTGCCTAGTTCCATGCGGTTTCTCCCATGGCGGGCAGAGCCCGGAAGAGGTCGCCGTACAGCTTGAAAAACACCTTGGCGCGGCGGATGACCTCGGCCTGGTCTTCCGGGGTCATCTTTTCCAGCAGGTCGGCCAGATGTCGCGTGTGGCTCTGATCCAGGGTGCCGTGGGAGCGCAGGTAGGAAAAGGCGCCGTCGGGCAGGCCCAGGGCCTGCTGGATGCGATCCGCCGCGGTCAGGGCGAGGGCCGCGCTGGTGCCCTCCAGCACGAACACCATGCCGAAGAACCCCGCCGGGTTGCCGCGCTGGATCAGGTCGTAGGCGTAGGCCACCATCACCTCGGCGGGTAAATCAGGGCGGCTGGCGCGCACGGCCTCCGCATCGCCGCCGGCCGCGGCGATGTCGTCCAGGATCCATTCCTCGTGACCGATTTCCTCTTCGATGTATTCGGCCACGGCCCGGCGCATCCAGCCCAGGCGATCCGGCAGGCCGCCACCCAGCAGCATGAGCAGCGGCGTGGTGTGGCGGACGTGGTGGTAGGCCTGGACCAGGAAGGCCTGGTAGCTTTCCAGGCTGACGCGGCCCTGCAGGCAATCGGCGATGACCGGGGCGGCGAGCAAGCGGTCGCGGTCTGCCGCCGTGGCGGCGATCAATTCTTCATAGAACGGCATGGGTGGCTTCCTTGTTGTTATACAGCGCCGCGAGTTCCGCGGCGAAACGATCGAGAATCGCGGCCCGTACCGGACGGCCGTTGCCGGTGGCCAGGCCGTTCCGGGGATCGAAGGGCGGCACGCTGAGCCAGGCGCCGATGCGGGCGTAGTCCGGCAAACCCGCGTTGGCGGCGTCGACAGCGCTGGCGATGTCCTCCGGGCGGGCCCCTGGCGCGGGCGCCAGGATGGCGCTCAGATAAGGCCGGGCGTCTCCCGCCACCACGACCTGGCCGATGGCGGGCTGAGCCAGCAGGGTGGACTCGACCCATTCCGGCGAGAGGTTGCGGCCGAAGGAACTGATCAGGAGGTTTTTCCGCCGTCCCGCCAGCCTGAGATGACCTTGCGCGTCGAAATCCCCCAGGTCGCCGGTGGCGAATTCCACCGAACCCTCGCTGTCATTGAGCGGTCGCTGGCCGTCGAGATAGCCGAGAAAGGCCCTGGCCCGAACCCGGACCTCGCCGCCGTCGATGCGGACTCTGGCATGCTCCAGAAGACGCCCCACGCCGGGCCGGTCATCGCCGGGCCGATTGAGGCTGACCACCGACCCGCATTCGGTCAGACCGTAACCCTGGTAGGCGGGCAGGCCGAACGCGCGGGCGCCTTGCAGAAGGGCGGGGTCGACACGGGCGCCGCCCACCGCCACGTAGTCCAGACTGACCGGTGGACGCTTGGCCGTCTTGGCCAGATACAAAGTCCAGGCCTTGAGCAGTTCGGGCACCAGGATCAGGCTGTCCGGCCGCGCGGCCTCCGCGGTCGCGTGCAGGGCCGCCGCATCGAAGCCCGCCATGCCGTGCCAGCCCAGTTGTCGCAGGGGCGGCAGATGGACGGCGGCGCCGCGCAACAGGGGGGTGTACACGCCGGCGACATTCTCCAGCAGCAAGGCCAGGGGCAGGACCGCCAGGTGCCTCTGGATGGGCAGGTCGGCAAGCCGATCCAGCACGGCGCCGGCGGTGTCGTGCAGGCCTTCGGCGCTCAGGCAGACGCCCTTGGGGGCGCCCGTGCTGCCGGAGGTGAAGGAGATC
>JBBIIR010000376.1:0-2468 GCA_037446455.1 Hydrogenophilales bacterium
GCGAGGCTTATTCCTCTTCCGAATCCAGCACCGGCTGCAACCCGGACAGCTTTTCGCCCTCGCCCAGGTTGATGAGGGTGACGCCCATGGTGGAGCGGCCGGCCGCGCGGATTTCCTTGACGCGGGTGCGGATCAGCACGCCGCCGGTGGTGATCAGCATGACCTCGTCGTCCGGCTCCACCAGCACCGCGCCCACCACCTTGCCGTTGCGCGCCGAAGTGGAGATGGCGATGACGCCCTGGCCGCCGCGGCCGTGCTTGGAGTATTCGCCCACCGGGGTGCGCTTGCCGTAGCCGTTCTCGGTGGCGGCCAGCACCTGCTGTTGGTCGTTTTCCGTGACCAGCAGGGCGATCACCTCGGCGCCGGCGGGCAGCTTGATGCCGCGCACGCCGCGGGCCAGGCGGCCCATGGAGCGCACCTCTTCCTCGTCGAAGCGGTTGGCCTTGCCCTCGTCGGAGAACAGCATGATCTGCTGCATGCCGTTGGTGATGGCGACGCCCACCAGATGGTCGCCCTCGTCCAGGTTGACGGCGATGATGCCGGCGCTGCGCGGACGGGAAAACTCGGAAAGCGGGGTCTTCTTCACCGTGCCCAGGGCGGTGGCCATGAACACGTAGTGCTGCTCGTCGAATTCCTTCACCGGCAGGATGGCGGTGACCTTCTCGGCCTCCTCCAGCTTGAGCAGGTTGACGATGGGCTTGCCGCGCGCCGCGCGGCCGCCCTGCGGCACCTCGTAGACCTTGAGCCAGAACATGCGGCCGCGGCTGGTGAAGCAGAGGATGTAGTCGTGGGTGTTGGCGATGAACAGGTTGTCGATGAAATCCTCTTCCTTGGTGCCCGCCGCCATCTTGCCGCGACCGCCGCGCTTCTGGGTGCGGTATTCGTCGAGCACCTGGGCCTTGATGTAGCCGGTGCTGGAGAGGGTGACCACCACGTCCTGCGGCGTGATGAGGTCTTCCATGGACATTTCCTGGGCATGGACGACGATCTCGGAACGGCGCTTGTCGCCGAAGGCGGCCTTGATCTCGGCCAGTTCGGTGGCGATGATCTCGGTGACCCGCTCGGGCTTGTCGAGGATGTCCAGCAGGTCGGCGATGCGCTCCATGACCTCGCCGTATTCGCCGACGATCTTGTCCTGCTCCAGGCCGGTCAGGCGCTGCAGGCGCAGATCCAGGATGGCCTGGGCCTGGACTTCGGTGAGGAAGTAACCCTGCTTGTGCAGACCGAACTCGGGCGCCAACTCCTGCGGCCGGAAGGCGTCGGGCTTCGGGCCCAGCAGATCGCCGGCGGCGCGGGCCAGCATGTCCTCCACCACCTTCGAGCGCCAGGGTCGCGACAGCAGGGCGGCCTTGGCTTCCGGCGGCGTGGCGCTGGCCTTGATCAGGGCGATGATCTCGTCGACGTTGGCCAGGGCCACGGCCAGTCCTTCGAGGATGTGGCCGCGGTCGCGGGCCTTGCGCAGTTCAAACTGGGTGCGCCGGGTGACCACCTCGCGGCGGTGCTTGAGGAAGGCTTCCAGGAACTGCTTCAGGTTCAAGAGGCGCGGCTGGCCGTCGAGCAGGGCCACCATGTTCATGCCGAAGGTGTCCTGCATCTGCGTTTCTTTGTACAGATTGTTGAGGATCACTTCCGGCACTTCGCCGCGCTTCAATTCGATGACCACGCGCATGCCGGACTTGTCCGACTCGTCGCGGATCTCGCTGATGCCCTCCAGGCGCTTCTCGCGCACCAGCTCGCCGATCTTGGCGCACAGGTTGGCCTTGTTCACCTGGTAGGGCAGCTCGTCGATGATCACCGCCTGGCGGCCGCCGGCCTTCTCGATGTCCTCGAAATGGCACTTGGCGCGCATCACCACGCGGCCGCGGCCGGTGCGGTAGCCGTCCTTCACCCCGGCCGTGCCATAGATGATGCCGGCGGTGGGGAAGTCGGGAGCGGGGACGATGTCGATCAGATCCTCGATGTCGATGAAGGGATCGCGCAGCACCGCCAGGCAGGCGTCGACGATCTCGTTCATGTTGTGGGGCGGGATGTTGGTCGCCATGCCCACGGCGATGCCGGTGGAGCCGTTCACCAGCAGGTTGGGGAACTTGGCCGGCAGGATCAGGGGTTCCTGTTCCGAACCGTCGTAGTTGGGGCCGAAGTCGACGGTCTCCTTGTCGATGTCGGCCAGCAGTTCGTGGGCCAGCTTGGCCATGCGGATTTCGGTGTAACGCATGGCGGCGGCGTTGTCGCCGTCCACCGAACCGAAGTTGCCCTGGCCGTCCACCAGCGGGTAGCGCAGGGAAAAGTCCTGGGCCATGCGGACGATGGTGTCGTACACCGCCGTGTCGCCGTGCGGGTGATATTTACCGATGACGTCGCCGACCACGCGGGCGGATTTCTTGTAGGCCTTGTTCCAGTCGTTGTTCAGCTCGTGCATCGCGAACAGCACGCGCCGGTGCACCGGCTTCAAGCCATCGCGCACGTCC
>JBBIIR010000377.1:0-2465 GCA_037446455.1 Hydrogenophilales bacterium
ATGGCGGTGGCGAGCTGTTCCAGCAGGTTGAGCAGGCGGCGGCCGTCGCCGTCGGCCTGCGCCAGCAAGAGTTTCCGGCCCTCTTCCTCCAGAGCGATGCCCAGCCCGCCCAAGGCCAAGGCCCGTTCCAGCAAGGCAGCCAGGCCGGCCTCGTCGAGGGATTTCAGGACATAGACCTGGGCGCGGGAGAGGAGGGCGCCCACCACCTCGAAGGAGGGATTCTCCGTGGTGGCGCCAATGAAGGTAATGAGACCCGACTCGACATGGGGCAGGAAGGCGTCCTGCTGGCTTTTGTTGAAGCGATGCACCTCGTCGACGAAGAGGATGGTCTGCCGGCCCTGCCCCAAGTTGACGCGGGCGCGCTCGACGGCCTCGCGGATTTCCTTGACGCCGGCCAGCACCGCCGAGATCTGGATGAAATCGGCGTCGAAGTGATGGGCCATGAGCCGGGCCAGGGTGGTTTTGCCGACCCCGGGCGGCCCCCAGAGGATCATGGAGTGAGGCTTGCCGGCCTCGAAAGCCAGGCGCAGCGGCTTGCCGGGGCCGAGCAGATGATCCTGGCCGATGACCTCGTCGATACGGGCCGGACGCAGACGCTCGGCCAGGGGTACGTTGTCCGCTTGCCTGTGGGCTTGCGCTTTGGGCGAGAGGGGAGCGCCGAACAGATCGCCGGTGTCAGCGCTCGCCAAGGATGTCCACCCCCTTGGGCGGGGTGAAGCGGAACAGACTGCCGCCCAGGGACGGGTTGCGTTCGAGATTGCTGAAGCGCAGCAGCGTGGTCTGGCCGAAGTTGTCCTTCAGTTCCATGGCCTGGATATCCTTGCCCTTGAATCCCAGGCGCACCGATTCAAAACCGCTTTCCTTGCCCTTGGGCGTGGCCTCGATCCAGTCGAGCCCATCCTTGGCGCCGGTTTCCTTCAGATTGAACAGCTTGGCGATGTCGTTGTCGCCGGCCAGCAGGGCGGCGGGGCTGTCGCCCAGGGCCTGGTCCAGCGCGCGCACCGTGACCTGGCCGAGATCCTCGTCGTAGATCCACAGCTTGCTGCCATCGCCGACGATGAGTTGGGCATAGGGCTTCTGGTAGACCCAGCGGAACTTGCCGGGCCGCGAGAAGAACAGGTTGCCGGTCGCCTCCTGGGTCTTGCGGCCGGTCTTGTCGCTCACCGTCTGGGTGAAGCGCGCCTTGAGACTTTTCGTGCCCTGGATGAAGGACTCCAGGCGGGCCTGGGCGTCGGCCATGGCCTGCGGCGCGGGCAGGGCGAAAAGAAGGAGGGAGAGGAGCAGGTTACGCATCATGGCGGGGGGCGATCACTTCACGGTTGCCGTTGCTTTGCATGGGAGAGACGAGGCCGGCCTTTTCCATGGCCTCGATGAGTCGGGCGGCTCGGTTGTAGCCGATGCGCAATTGTCGCTGCACCGAGGAAATCGAGGCGCGGCGGGTCTTCAGCACGTAGGCCACCGCGTCGTCATAGAGCGCGTCGGCTTCCGCATCGTCAACGGCATCGCCACTACCCTCCTCGTCATCCAGGTTTTCCAATACGCTTTCGTCATAGTTCGGCGGCCCGAGTTCCTTCAGCCAGGCGCATACCCGATGCACTTCCTGATCGGAGACGAAGGCGCCATGCACGCGGGTGGGCACGCCATGGCCGGGCGGCAGGTAGAGCATGTCGCCCTGGCCGAGCAGGGATTCCGCGCCCTGCTGGTCGAGGATGGTGCGGGAATCGATGCGGCTGGCGACCTGAAAGGCGACCCGCGTCGGAATGTTCGCCTTGATCAGCCCGGTGATCACGTCGACCGAGGGGCGCTGCGTGGCCAGCACCAGGTGGATGCCGGCGGCGCGGGCTTTCTGCGCCAGGCGGGCGATGAGTTCCTCCACCTTCTTGCCGGCCACCATCATGAGATCGGCCAGCTCGTCGATGAGCACGACGATGAAGGGCAGGGTGGCTAGCCTTTCCGGACTCTCGGGCGTGATGGAGAAAGGATTGCCGATCGGTTGCCCCGCCTTTTCGGCTTCGCGCAGTTTTTCGTTGAAGCTGGCGATATTGCGCACGCCCAGGGCGGACATCAGGCGGTAGCGCTTGTCCATCTCGCCGACACACCAGTTGAGCGCCGAGGCGGCCAGCTTCATGTCGGTGACCACCGGCGCCAGCAAGTGGGGAATGCCCTCGTAGGCGGACAGTTCCAGCATCTTCGGGTCCACCATGATCAGACGCACCTCGTGCGGCGTGGACTTGTAGAGCAGCGAAAGAATCATGGCGTTGATGGCCACGGACTTGCCGGAGCCGGTGGCGCCGGCCACCAGCACATGCGGCATCCTGGCCAGATCGACGACCACCGGATTGCCGCTGATGTCCTTGCCCATGGCCAGGGCGAGCGGGGAGGGGGTGTCGTTGTAGAGCTTGGTGGAGAGGATTTCCGAAAGTCGCACCACCTGGCGCAGGTTGTTCGGCAGTTCCAGGGCCATG
>JBBIIR010000378.1:0-2458 GCA_037446455.1 Hydrogenophilales bacterium
GGAACAGGCCCTCGGCGTCGCGCACGCGCAGGCGGCCGGCGATCAGCCGGGCGATGACGGCGCAGGTGACGCTGTTGTCCCAGAAGGTGTCCATGTCGACGAACTCTTCCGGGATGTCGCGGAAGGTGTTCACCGCGGCGGTGGCCAGCACCAGGTCGCGCACCGCGTTCTGGCCGATGAGGGCGACGGCGCGGCGCAGGGTGGCGATGTTGCCGCGGCCGGCGTAGAGCACCGAGTTGGACAGCCGCAGCACGGTGGCGACCAGGTTGGCGTCCAGTTCGATGACCTCGATGAGGTCGTCGGCGGTGGAGGACGGCGAATCCATCACCGCGCAGGCGCGCACCACCAAATCGGGCAGGCTGAAGAGGCTGGAAACCTCGGCGGCCAGGTCGCGAGGCGTCATGGCCGGCACCTTACTGGCAAGCCTCGCATTCCTCGAAGCCGGGATCGCCGGGGCGCAGGGTGCAGGCGCGGCCGACGATCTCCGGCTCCGGCAGGGCCGGCGCGGCGACGTAGCCGCCCTGCCCTGTGCCGCCCGCCGCGCCCAGGCCGGAGGCCGACAGGCCGCCACCGATGCCGCCGCCGCTGGAGACGGCGTTGAGCTCACCGCCCCGGCCGGTGGATTTCTCGGCGGCGGTGGCGCCCATGGAACGCAGGTAGTAGGTGGTCTTCAGGCCGCGGATCCAGGCCAGCTTGTAGGTCTCGTCCAGCTTCTTGCCGGAAGCGCCGTGGAAGTAGAGGTTGAGGCTCTGCGCCTGGTCGATCCACTTCTGCCGGCGGGCGCCGGCCTCGATCAGCCAGACCGGATCGACTTCGAAGGCGGTGGCGTAGAGGGCGCGCAGGTCGGCCGGGATGCGGTCGATCTTGGCCAGGCTGCCGTCAAAGTACTTGATGTCGCCCACCATGACCTCGTCCCACAGGTTCAGGGCCTTGAGGTCGCGCACCAGGTACTGGTTGACCACGGTGAACTCGCCGGACAGGTTGGATTTGACGAACAGGTTCTGGTAGGTGGGCTCGATGCTGGCGGAGACGCCGACGATGTTGGCGATGGTGGCGGTGGGGGCGATGGCCAGGCAGTTGGAGTTGCGCATGCCCACGCTCAGGATGCGGCTGCGCAGGGCGTCCCAGTCCAGGGTCTCGGAGAAGTCGGCCTCCAGGTAAGCGCCGCGCTCCTCGGCCAGCTTCTTCAGGGAATCCTGCGGCAGGATGCCCTGGCTCCACAGGGAACCGTTGAAGGTCGAATAGCGGCCGCGCTCCTCGGCGAGATCCGTGCTGGCCCAGTAGGCGTAGTAGGCCACGGCTTCCATGGCCCGGTCGGCGAATTCCACGGCTTGCGCGCTGGCGTAGGGGATGCGCAGGATGTGCAGGGCGTCCTGGAAGGCCATGCCGCCCAGGCCGACGGGGCGGTGCTTGAGGTTGGAGTTGCGCGCCTTGCCGACGTTGTAGAAGTTGATGTCGATGACGTTGTCCAACATGCGCATGGCGGTGCGGATGGTCTTCCTCAGCTTGTCGTGATCGAGGCCGCCGTCCTTCAGGTGGTTGGCCAGGTTCACCGAGCCCAGGTTGCACACGGCGATCTCGTGGTCGTTGGTGTGCAGGGTGATCTCGGTGCAGAGATTGGAGCTGTGCACCACGCCGACGTGCTGGTTGGTATAGCGCACGTTGCAGGCGTCCTTGAAGGTGATCCAGGGGTGGCCGGTCTCGAACAGCATGGACAGCATCTTGCGCCAGAGGCTGACGGCGGCGATCTTCTTGGACACCTTGATCTCGCCCCGCTCAGCCTTCTCTTCGTAGCGGGTATAGGCCTCTTCAAAAGCGCGGCCGGTGAGGTCGTGCAGGTCCGGGCAGTCGGAGGGCGAGAACAGGGTCCACTCGGCGTTTTCCATCACGCGCTTCATGAACAGGTCCGGCACCCAGTTGGCGGTGTTCATGTCGTGGGTGCGGCGGCGATCGTCGCCGGTGTTCTTGCGCAACTCCAGGAATTCCTCGATGTCCAGGTGCCAGGTTTCCAGGAAGGCGCACACGGCGCCCTTGCGCTTGCCGCCCTGGTTCACGGCGACGGCGGTGTCGTTGGCCACCTTGAGGAAGGGCACCACGCCCTGGCTCTTGCCGTTGGTACCTTTGATGTAGGCGCCCAGGGAACGGACGCGGGTCCAGTCGTTGCCCAGGCCGCCGGCATATTTCTGCAGCAGGGCGTTTTCCTTGATGCCCTGATAGATGCCGTCCAGGTCGTCGGGGATGGTGGTGAGGTAGCAGGAGGAGAGCTGGCTGTGGCGGGTGCCGGCGTTGAACAGCGTGGGCGTGCTGCTCATGTAGTCGAACTTCGACAGCACTTCGTAGAACTCGATGGCGCGGGCTTCCCGGTCGATCTCGTTGATACTCAACCCCATGGCGACGCGCATGAAGAAGGCCTGCGGCAACTCGATACGTCGCTCGGAGAGGTGCAGGAAATAGCGGT
>JBBIIR010000379.1:0-2451 GCA_037446455.1 Hydrogenophilales bacterium
CCGACCGCGCCGGCTTCTCCCTGCGCACCCTGTCGTCAGCCGCCGAGCGCGAGCAGGCCGTGTCCGTGCTGGCGGCGATCCTCGCCGCGCCGCGCTTCGATGCCGCCATCCTGGAGCGCGAGCAGGCGCGCGTCATCGCCGCCCTCGAGGAGGCGGCGACCAAGCCGGAGAGCATCGGCGAGAAGGCCTTCCGGGCCGCCCTCTACGGCGAGCATCCCTATGCCCTGGACGAAAGCGGCGAGGTGGAGAGCGTGCGCGCGCTGAAGCGCGAGGATCTGGCGGCTTTCCACGGCGCGCACTATCGGGCCGCCAACATGGTGCTGGCGATCATGGGCGATATCCGCCGCGACGAGGCGGAGGCGCTGGCCATCCGCTTGTCGCGCGATCTGCCGGGCGGCGCGGCGCCGCCGCCGATTCCCCCGTTCACCGTGGCGGAGCGCGGCGTCGAGCGGGTGATCCCGCACCACGCCACGCAGAGCCACCTGTTCATGGGTCTGCCGGGCCTGAAGCGCGACGATCCCGACTACTTCCCCCTGCATGTGGGCAATTACATCCTCGGCGGCGGCGGTTTCGACTCGCGCCTGACCGAGGCCATCCGCCAGAAGAAGGGCCTGGCCTACAGCGTGTACAGCTATTTCCTGCCCATGCGCGAACTGGGGCCTTTCCGCATCGGCCTGCAGACCCGCCGCGCCACCACGCGCGAGGCGGTGGAGACGGCGCGCGCGGAACTGGCGCGCTACCTGGCGGAGGGGCCCAGCGAGGCGGAACTGACGCAGGCCAGGAACAACCTCATCGGCGGCTTCCCGCTGCGCATCGACAGCAACCGCAAGATCCTCGACCACCTGGCCATGATCGGCTTCTACCAGCTCCCGCTCGACTGGCTGGACACCTACTCGAGGCGGGTCGCGGCGGTGACGCGGGAGGACATCCTGCGCGCCTTCCGCGCGCGCGTGCGGCCCGAGGCCATGAGCACGATCATCGTCGGTGGCCAGCTTGAAGAGCCGGCCCGCTAACACGGTACGCATCATCGGCGGCCTGTTCCGCGGCCGCATCCTGCGCTTCCCCGACGTGCCAGGCTTGCGGCCGACGCCCGACCGGGCGCGGGAAACCCTGTTCAACTGGCTCGGCCAGCGGCTCGACGGCCGCACCTGCCTGGACGCCTTCGCCGGCAGCGGCGCCCTCGGCTTCGAGGCGGCGTCGCGCGGCGCCGCCCGCGTGCTCATGCTGGAGCGCGACGAGCGGGTGTGCGCCGCCCTGCGCGAGCAGGCCCGCCTGCTGCCGGCCCCGGCGGTGGAAATCCTGCGCGCCGACGCGCTGTCCTATTTGGCCGCACCGGGAGAGTGCTTCGACCTCATCTTCCTGGATCCGCCCTTCGCCGCCGGCTGTCTGCCCGCCGCGCTGCAACTCGCGGCGACACGCCTGCGTCCGGGCGGTAGAATCTACGCCGAAGCGCCCGCCCCCGCCCAGACCGATGGCCTGCGCGCCACACGTAGCGGGCGCGCGGGACACTCCCATTTCTGCCTGCTGGAGCCGGTTTGAAACGCGTCATCGTTTATCCAGGAACCTTCGATCCCCTGACGCGGGGACACGAGGACATCGTGCGGCGCGCCCTCAAGCTGTTCGACGAAGTGGTGGTGGGGGTGGCGGACAACGCGCCCAAACTGCCGTGCTTTGGCCTGGAGGAACGGGTGGAGATGGCACGCCTGGTGCTGGGCGACATCCCCGGCGTGCGCGTGGCGCCGTTCTCCGGCCTGCTGGTGGAGTTCGTGCGATCCCAGAACGCGAACATGGTGCTGCGCGGCTTGCGCGCGGTGTCCGATTTCGAATATGAATTCCAGCTCGCGGGCATGAATCGGCGCCTGGACCCCGCGCTGGAAACGGTTTTTCTTACGCCGGCGGAACAACACATGTTCGTTTCCGCCAGCATGGTGCGCGAGCTCGCGCGGCTGGGCGGAGACGCGAGTCCCTTCGTGCATCCGCTGGTGGCCGCGCGGCTGGCGGACCGCTTTGCTCAACGTGATGGATAAAGGAAAACAGCCATGGCTCTGATGATCACTGACGAATGCATCAACTGCGATGTGTGCGAACCGGAGTGCCCGAACGGGGCGATCTCCCAGGGCGAGGACATCTACATCATCGATCCGGAAAAGTGCACCGAGTGCGTCGGCCATTTCGATACGCCGCAGTGCCGCGAGGTGTGCCCGGTGGATTGCATTCCGATCAACCCGAACTATGTCGAGGACAAGGATCAGCTCTACGCCAAATACCAGAAGCTGACCGCCGAATCCTGAGCCGCGGCGGCGGCGCAAACAAAAAGCGCGGCGAGGCCGCGCTTTTTGTTTGCCGCGAGCCGCCCACTCAGGCGGCCAACCGCGCCGGCGCCGGGCCGCCGGCGACGAGGGTGGCAAGGATGCCGTCGGTGGCGGCGCGCAGTTCGCCGATCTGGCGCAT
>JBBIIR010000380.1:0-2448 GCA_037446455.1 Hydrogenophilales bacterium
CGATCCGGTCAGCGACGCCAGCCATTTCGGCCTGGTGCGCGCCTGTCGCGCCATCATGCCGCGCTTCCCGGCCGCCAGCAGCGCCCTTGCCCTGAATCCCATGGTGCCGCACGCGGCGGGGGTGCGGGAGACCTGGCTGCGCGCGATCATTGCCCGCAATTACGGCTGTTCGCATCTGGTGGTCGGCGGCGAGACACCATCGGCCGGCGAGGACGTCGCCGGCGCGCCTGTCGGGCCGCCGCAGCGTTTTCTCAGCGAACTCGGCGTCACCCTGATTGACTACCCACGTCTGGTCTATGTCGAGGATGCGGACGAATTCGTGCCGGAGGCGGAGGCACCGCCGGGCGCCCGCGTGCAGACCATGCACGGCGGCGAATTGACGCGGCGCCTGATGACGGGCGCCAGGATCCCCGCCTGGTTCGCCGACGCGGAAGTCCTCGACGAATTGCGCAAGGCCTTTCCGCCACGCACGCGGCAGGGTTTCACCGTGTTCTTCACCGGCCTGTCCGGGGCGGGCAAGTCCACCCTGGCACGGGCGCTGACCGTGAAGCTGATGGAAATGGACGGCCGCCGCGTGACCCTGCTGGACGGCGACGTCGTGCGCCGCCACCTGTCTTCCGAACTGGGCTTCTCGAAGGCGCACCGCGACATCAACATCCGCCGCATCGGCTACGTCGCCAGCGAGATCACCAAGCACGGCGGCATCGCCATCTGCGCGCCCATCGCCCCCTACGCCGCCACCCGCCGCGCCGTGCGCGACATGATCGAGCCCTGGGGCGGCTTCATCGAAATCCACGTCGCCACTTCCATCGATGTCTGCGAAAGCCGCGACCGCAAGGGCCTCTATGCGAAGGCGCGGGCCGGCCTGATCGCCGAATTCACCGGCGTGTCCGACCCCTACGAGGCGCCGGAGCAGCCGGAACTGGCCATCGACACCGCCCTCTGCGGCGTCGACGAGGCCGTGCAAAGCATCGTCCTGAAGCTCGAACATGAAGGCTATCTGCGTTGACCCGGCCGCACCGGCCGGCCGCCGTCCCCGTTTCCACTGATCGCGTCGAGGAACCGACCATGCCGCTCCATCCCGTCATCCTTTCCGGAGGCTCCGGCACCCGCCTGTGGCCGCTGTCGCGCGCCGCCCTGCCCAAGCAACTGCTGCCCCTGGCCGGACCGCGCACCATGCTGCAGGAGACGGTGCTGCGCCTGCATGGCATCGCCGGCATCGACGCGCCGCTGGTGGTGTGCAACAACGAGCACCGCTTCCTCATCGCCGAGCAGATGCGCGAGATCGGCGTCGAGCCGCTGGGCATCTTTCTCGAGCCCATCGGGCGCAACACGGCGCCCGCCGCGGCCGTGGCGGCGCTGACCCTGCTGAAGCGGGATGCCGAGGCGGTCATGCTGCTCTTGCCCGCGGATCATCTGATCCATGCCGTGCCGGCTTTCCATGCCGCGGTGGCCGAGGGCATGAAGGCGGTGGCGCAGGGCCGGCTGGTGACTTTCGGCATCGTGCCGGATTCGCCGCAAACGGGTTACGGCTACATCCAGCGCGGCGAGGCCCTGCAGGGCAGCACGGCACGGCGGGTGGCCCGCTTTGTGGAGAAGCCGGACGCGGCCACGGCGGAGCGGTTCCTGGCCGGCGGCGATTACTTCTGGAACAGCGGCATGTTCCTGTTCTCGGCCCGCCAGTTCGTGCAGGAACTGGGCCGGCTGCGCCCGGACATCCTGGCCGCCTGCGAGCGCGCCCTGGCGGCGGGCGAGCATGACCTGGATTTCTGCCGTCTGGACAAGGCGGCCTTCGCCGAGTGCCCTGCGGATTCCATCGACTACGCGGTGATGGAGAAGACCGCCGACGCCGCCGTCGTGCCGGCGGACATCGGCTGGAACGACATCGGCGCCTGGTCGGCCCTGTGGCAAGTCGGCATGAAGGACGCCGACGACAACGTGCTGCGCGGCGACGTCTACCTGCATGGCGTGAAGAGCAGCTACGTGCGCGCGGAGAGCCGCATGGTGGCGGCCCTGGGGGTGGAGAACCTGCTCATCGTGGAAACCGCCGACGCGGTGCTGGTGGCGGACCAGTCCCGCGCCCAGGACGTCAAGAAGGTGGTGGATTACCTGAAGAAATCCGGCCGCACGGAGCACGAGTTCCACACCCGCGTGTTCCGGCCCTGGGGCTGGTACGAGGGCATCGACATGGGCGAGCGCTTCCAGGTCAAGCGCATCATGGTCAAGCCGGGCCACAAGTTGAGCCTGCAAATGCACCACCACCGGGCCGAGCATTGGGTGGTGGTATCCGGCACCGCCCGCGTGACCCGCGACGGGGTGGAACAGTTGCTGACCGAGGACCAGTCCACCTACATCCCCCTGGGCACCACCCACCGCCTGGAGAATCCGGGCAAGGTGCCGCTGCATCTCATCGAGGTGCAATCCGGCTCCTACCTGGGCGAGGACGAC
>JBBIIR010000381.1:0-2443 GCA_037446455.1 Hydrogenophilales bacterium
AGATCCCGGGTGATGCTCACCTTGTCCTCTCCGGCCTCCCAGGCCAACAACGACAGGGTGTCCTCCACCGCCGGATTCACCGCCACCAGTTGCGCCGTGGTCGACGGCGTCATGCCCAGTTTCAGCAGATGCTCGGTGGCCTGGATGCAGCGGTCGATCTCGCCATTCACCATGCGCAGAACCTCGCGCAATGGCCCGAAGCGTTCCTCGTCCGCGTCGGCGTCGCGCAGCATCGCGTGCAGGGCCAGGCGGATGGAGGCGAGCGGATTGTGGATCTCGTGCGCCACGCCGGTGGCCAGCCGCGCCATCTCGGCCAGCTTCTGTTCCTGGGAGAACTTCAGCAGCTTCACCAGGTCGCGGCTGGATTCGACGACGAAGCGCTTCTCCACGCCTTCCACCGACGCGCGCAGGGGCGCGGCGAACACCTCCACCCGACACGCCTCACCCCGTACCCGGCTGAAGTTCATCAGGGTCTTGCAGGGCTGGCCGCTCTTGTCGATCTCGTGCAGCGGACAGCACACCAGGGAGGGCGGGCAGGGCGTCGGCTGGCCGAAGCTGGAGACATGGCAGGGCGTGCCGGCATGGCTTGCGCCCGGCGCCAGGCCGATCTGGTCGCGGTAGGCCTGGTTGTCGAGAACGATGCGGAAATTGTCGCTGTCGATCACGCGGATGCCGTCGGGAATCGCGTCCACCAGGGCCTGCAGGAAGGCTTCCTGCTCCTGGGTGCGACGGATCAGGGTTTGCAGCTTGTCCGCCATCTGGTCGAAGGTGTGGCCGAGATCCGCCAGTTCGTCGTCGCCGGACAGGTGGGTGCGGCTTTCCAGATGCCCCGCCGCCAGCTCCCGGCTGGCGTCGGCCAGACGCGCCACCGGCAGCAGCACGTAGCGGCGGATGAACCAGGCGCCGCCCAGCAGGGTGGCCAGCAGCAGCACGCTGCCCATGCCGGCCAGGCTCATCGCCGAGAGGATGGCCTGGCGGCGGATCGGCGCCGCGTCGTAATCCACCACCAGGATGCCGTTGATCGGCCGCGCCGCCGGCTCGCCGTGACAGCCCGCGCAAATCGGCTTGTTCGCCACCGGGTTGAAGCTGCGCATCACCTCGCGCCCCTGCGCGTCCAGGGTGAAGCGGGTGGTGAGCAGGGTCGGCGCGGCCAGCGCGAGGGGATTCGGGGGACAGTCCGGACAGGAGCCTTCCGCCTGGAAAGGGAAGGGCCGGCCCACCCATGCCGGGTCGGAGGCGAAGCGGATTTCGCCGTCCGGGGCGAGGATCATCGCCCCGCGCACCCCGGTCTGTTGGCCCATCTGGGTGACGATCTCGCGCAGGCCGACGAGGTCGCGCTTGAGCATGGCGTTTTCCATCGCCGCCTGCAGCAGCCGGTTGACCTCGCGCGAGGCCTGGCTGCGCTCCTGCGTCAGCTGGTGCTGGTACAGCGCCGCCGCCAGCCCGACCAGGGCCAGCGACAGGGCGACCAATCCCGCCGCCGCTCCCAGCAGGAATTTGTGACGCAGGCTTGTGAACTGGAGCAGGGACATGTGCACCCCTCGGTAGCTCGCGCCCGGGAAGGGCATGCCTCGACCCGCTGGCTGACGGATCGGCAACCCCCCGACCGCACTCATAAGACGCAATGGTACGGAGCCTGCCGCCGGGATTCCTACCTTTGATTGCGGAGCCTGCCAAATTGGCAGAGTGGCGCCAGGGGCGTCACTCCGGGGCCGCATGACCCGCCAGAGACGGGTGTTACGCGGCAAGCCTTGTGCGCCGCTTGCAATCGGCCGCCGCAACCGCGAGTGGTCGCGCGCAATCCCGGCAGGTCGGCTTGCCGGTTGGGCGCTCCCGGCCGCCGGGGGACTTATAGCGTCTTGCCTTCGCGCGTGGTTACGCGCTGGTGGCTGTAGTCTCCCGCCGCCGGTCGCGCCACGACGCCTTGCGCCCGCACGTAGTCGGCGAAGGTCTGGGTGTAGAGCAGGTAGGTGTTCACGGAGTTGCCGGTGGCGTGGGTGGCGCCGAGCGTGGCATAGCCTTCCTTGCCGCTGGCCAGGAAGTCGTTGGTGACCCGGGGTGTAGGTGCGCGCGGGGTCGATGGCGGACCAGGTTGCCGTCTGGCGGTCGCGCACCTGCACGTTGGCGAAGCGCTGGCCGCGCGGCCTCGACAGGTCGAGATGCCAGCGCACGCCGCCGGCGTTCCGCAGGGCGAAATCGGCGCGCCTGCTGGCGGTCAGGAAGGACTCGGCGACCACCTGGGCGATGTCGCTGCCGCGGGCGACGATGGCAAGCCACGGCCGCCGCTGGAAAACCATTCCATGTAGTCGTATTATGTTTTGTAATACATGTGGAGGCCCATGATGCGTACCCTCTCCGTTCGTCTCGACGACCACACCGACGCCCTGTTGCGCGCCTACTGCGCCCGCACCGGGTTTTCCCAGACCGAGGCCATCAAGTCCTG
>JBBIIR010000382.1:0-2442 GCA_037446455.1 Hydrogenophilales bacterium
GTGTAAATTTTTTCGACATTCCTCCTTACCAGGCCGGATGACCCAGCAGCCTTGACGCGCTGACAGAATGAAGACGAATTTACGACGCCGCAGCCTGCACGGTTGGGCGCCGCCGAGGGCAGCGCCGGCGCGTTCCTGATGGGCACGCCGGACGGGGTGCGCACCCTGACGCGCTGAGCCGCTTGCCGCGGAAGGCGCGGGGCGCGCGGCTCAGCCCCGTCCTCTCAAGAAAACGAAGGGCCGCCCCGAGCTTTCTTGACCCCCGCGGGGGGCGGGCCGGGCCAGGCCCGGCCCTGGGGGCGCTCAGGCGCCTCGAAGTTATCCTCTTCGGCCACCGGCGCCTTGTACTTCTCCGTCGCCCATTCGCCCAGATCGATGAGCTTGCAGCGCTCGCCGCAGAAGGGCTTCCACTTGTTCTCCGGCAGCCACTGGATTGCCGCAGGTGGGACAGGCCACCACGGTGGGCTTCTTCGGCATATCGCTCTCCCATGAACAAAGGCGGCTTGCGCCGCCTTTCCCTCACCCGGCCTTGCGGCCACCCTCTCCCCGAGGGAGAGGGGCGAAATGTCAGGTCGAGAAGGAGGAACCACAGCCGCAGGTGGAGACGGCGTTGGGGTTCTTGATGACGAACTGGGCGCCTTCCAGGCCCTCGGTGTAGTCGATCTCGGCGCCCATCATGTACTGCATGCTCATGGCGTCGATGAGCAGGATGACGCCGTTCTTCTGCATGACAGTGTCGTCGTCGTTCTGCACTTCATCGAAGGTGAAGCCGTACTGGAAGCCGGAACAGCCGCCGCCGGTGACGAAGACGCGCAGTTTCAGTTCGGTGTTGCCTTCCTCATCGATGAGTGCCTTGACCTTGTTGGCGGCGCTGTCGGTGAAGTTGAGGGGGGTCATTTCGGTCGCGGCGTTCATCGCGATACTCCTATGTCAGAGGTCCAGGTGCGGGGCATTATTGGCGCCGGGTCGGCGCCCGTCAACCACGGGGTAAATAGGGATACGGCCACGAATATCAAGGCATCACCGGAATCTGTTCGAGACCGGTGTTTTCCGGCCGGTCAAACAGGAGATTCATGTTCTGCACGGCCTGACCGGCGGCGCCCTTCACCAGGTTGTCGATGACGGACAGCACCACCACGGTGTCGCCGCCCTGCGGCCGGTGCACGGCGATGCGGCAGAGGTTGGAGGCGCGCACCGAACGGGTTTCGGGATGGGATTTGGGCGGCAGGACGTCGACGAAGTACTCGTTGGCGTAGCGCTGCTCGAACAGGGCCTGCAGATCCACGTCCTTGGTCAGCTTGCAGTACAGCGTGGCGTGGATGCCGCGGATCAGGGGGGTGAGGTGCGGCACGAAGGTCAGGCCGACGTCATGCCCTGCCATGCGGACGAGGCCCTGGCGGATCTCCGGCCAGTGCCGGTGGCCGGGCACCGCGTAGGCCTTGAAGGTGTCGCTGGCTTCGGCGAACAGGGTGGGCACCTCCGCCTTGCGGCCGGCGCCGGAGACGCCGGACTTGCAGTCGGCCACCATCCAGGCGGTATCCACCACGCCGGCTTCCACCAGCGGCAGGAAACCCAGTTGCACGGCGGTGGGGTAACAGCCCGGATTGGCGATGAGGCGGGCGCCCTTGATCTTGTCCCGGTTGATCTCCGGCAGGCCGTACACCGCTTCCGCCACCAAGTCCGGGCAGGCGTGCTCCATGCCGTACCACTTCGACCATTCGGCGATGTCGGTGATGCGGAAGTCGGCGGCCAGGTCGATAACCTTGACGCCCGCGTCCAGGAGTTCCCGCGTCTGCTGCATGGCCACGCCGTTGGGCGTGGCGAAGAACACCACGTCGCAGGACTTCAGGGGCGCCTCCTCCGGCGTGGAGAAGGCCAGGGCGACGCGGCCGCGCAGGGAGGGGAACATGTCCGCCACCGGCATGCCCGCTTCCTTGCGGGAGGTGATGGCGGCCAGTTCCACGTCCGGGTGCTGGGCCAGCAGCCGCAGAAGTTCGACGCCGGTGTAGCCGGTGCCGCCGACGATGCCTGCCTTGATCATGAGCTTGCTCCTTGTGCACAACAAAAAGCCGCCGGGAAAGGCGGCTTTTCGATCTTCCAAACCATGAATTAACGCTTGGAGAACTGCTTGCGACGGCGCGCCTTGTGCAGGCCGACCTTCTTGCGCTCGACCTCGCGGGCGTCGCGGGTCACCAGGCCGGCCTTCTTCAGGCTGCCCTTCAGCGCGGAATCGTATTCGATGAGGGCGCGGGTGATGCCGTGGCGCACGGCGCCGGCCTGGCCGGTTTCGCCACCGCCGTTGACGTTCACCATGAGGTCGAAGTTGCCGTCACGCTCGACCAGCTTGAGGGGCTGGCGCACGATCATGCGGCCGGTTTCGCGCGAGAAGTACTCGTCGACGGGCTTGCCGTTGACGACGATCTTGCCGGAACCGGCCTTCAT
>JBBIIR010000383.1:0-2404 GCA_037446455.1 Hydrogenophilales bacterium
CCTGCACCCTGTCGCAGCCGTGGTTGCGCAGGAATTCGAGCTGCCCCCACTCCTCCACCCCCTCCGCCACCACCTTCAGGCCCAGGTTGTGGGACAGATCGATCACCGCCAGGGTGATTTCCCGGTCGCTGTTGTCGGTGAGGATGTCGCGCACGAAGGAACGGTCGATCTTCAGCTTGTCGATGGGAAAGGTCTTCAGATAGGCCAGCGAGGAATAGCCGGTGCCGAAATCGTCGATGACGATGCCCAAGCCCATGGATTTCAATTCGCCCAGGATGCGCGCCGCCATGTCCGGCTGTTCCATGAGGGCGCCTTCCGTGACTTCCAGATCGATCTGAGCGGCTTCGACCCCGTGCGCCTCCAGGATATGGCGGATGCGGCAGGCCAGGCCGGGTTGGCGGAACTGGCGCGGCGACACGTTCAGGGACAGCCTGGGCGGCTGGACGCCGGCGGCGCGCCAGCCGGACAGCACCCGGCAGGCCTGCTCCACCACCCAGTCGCCGATCTGCACGATGCAGCCCGTCTCCTCGGCGACGGGGATGAAGCGGCCGGGCGAGACCAGGCCCTGCTCGGGGCGCCGCCAGCGGATCAGCGCCTCGGCGCAGACGATGTCGGCGCTGGCCAGATCGACGATGGGCTGGAAGTACAACTCGAATTCCTGCCGTTCCAGGGCCTGGCGCAGGGTGTTCTCCAGGTCGAGCCGTTCGCGCACGTGGACATTCATGAAGGGCGCGAAGAACTGATAGTTGTTGCGGCCCAGGGACTTGGCCTGGTACATGGCCGTGTCGGCGTTCTGCATCAGGCTTTCCGCGTTGTCGCCGTCGTCCGGATACAGGGCGATGCCGATGCTGGCCGAGACATGCAGCGGGCGCTGCTCCACCGGGATGGGACGCTCGAAGGCCTGGTGGATCTTGTCGACGATCAGCACCGCATCCTCCTTGTCGCGCAGGCATTCCAGCACCACCACGAACTCGTCGCCGCCCAGGCGGGCCACGGTGTCCTCCTCGCGCACGCAGGCGTTCAGGCGGTGGGCGATTTCACACAGCAGCTTGTCGCCGACGGCGTGGCCGAGGGAGTCATTGACGTTCTTGAAGCGGTCCAGATCGACGAACAACAGCGCCACGTGGCCCTGGCGGCGCCGCGCCGTGGCCAGGGCATGGGTGAGGCGGTCCATGAGCAGGAGGCGGTTGGGCAGGCCGGTGAGGGGATCGTGGTAGGCCAGCAGGCGGATGCGCTCCTCCGCCACCTTGCTGGCCGAGAGGTCGTTGAAGAACGCCAGGTAATAGGCCGCCGGGCCGCCCGGGCCATCCCGCACCACGGTGATGTCCAGCCACTTGGGATAGTGGCTGCCATCCTTGCGCCGGTCCCAGATCTCGCCCGACCACTCGCCCCGGCTTTGCAACACTTTCCACATGTCGCGATAGAACTCCGGACCGTGGCGGCCCGACTTCAGGATGGCGGGGGTTTGCCCCAGCACCTCCTCGGCCTCGTAGCCGGCCAGGCGGGTGAAGCTGCGGTTCACCGCCAGAATGCGGTTCTCCGGGTCGGTGATCATGATGGCGGTGGGACTGCATGCGATCACCTGCTCCAGCAGCCGCATCGGCAGTGCGGCGCCCGCCGCCGCGGCCGCCGGCGGCCCCGTATCCTCCCGCACGGCTGAAGGGTTTCCGTATGCGGTGCCGTCCATGGCTCATCCTTCCCTGACCGGCGCGCGACCCGACGGGCCCGGCCGGCGCGCGGCCGACGCCGGGCAACCGCCGCGGTCCATCCCATCCCCTGCGCGCGTGTCCATATCTGTCACATATCCTCTGTCACATCTCCGACTTCATTGTTCGCGCAGAGACAGATTCACATCCTCCAACGCGAGGATGAGTTCCTCGGCGACCTCGCCGATCTTGCGGCGCCGGGCGCGGGCGCGGGCGCGCAGCAAATCGAAGGCCTCCTGCCGGCCCAGGCCCTTGCGCTCCATGATGATGCCCACGGCGGTGCGGGTCTTCTGCTCGATGCGCAGGGCCTGCTCCAACTGTTCCGTGGTATTGCGCAACTGTTCCAGTTCGCGACCGCGCGCCATGGCCGCCTCGATGAAGGGAATCAGTTGCGGGATGTCCACCGGCTTGACCAGGTAACCCAGGGCGCCGGCCTCGGCGGCCTCGCGCACCACGTCCTCGTCGCCAAAGGCGGACAGGAAGACGAAGGGCACGCGGCCCATTCCCTTGAGCGCCCGCGCCACCTCCAGACCGGACATCTCCGGCATGCGCATGTCCAACACCGCCAGATCCGGCGTGTTCTCCCGCGCCGACACCGCGGCGGCCTGTCCGGAAACCGCGGTGTACACCTCATAGCCGCATTCCCGCAGCCCTTCCGCCAGAACGGTGAGGATGACGCGGTCGTCATCGACGATCAG
>JBBIIR010000384.1:0-2375 GCA_037446455.1 Hydrogenophilales bacterium
GCCACGGGGGGTCAGGATGAACCCGGCCTCTATTTCGAACTGCGCCATCAGGGCAAACCTTTCGACCCACTCACCTGGGTCCGTTGAACTCGGAGCGATCCGCGGCATCTAGAGGCGGTATGACAAGCAAATTCAAGCAAATCGGACTGGTCGCTGTCGGCATCCTGCTGGGCGCCGGGCTGACCCTGAACTATTCGGCGGTCGCCAACCGCGAGCCGCAGCCGCTGCCCTTCGAGGATCTGCGCGCATTCAGCGAGATCTTCGGCAAGATCAAGAGCGACTACGTCGATCCGGTGGAGGACAGGAAGCTCATCACCGGGGCCATCAACGGCATGCTCTCGGGTCTCGACCCCCATTCCGCCTACCTGGACAGCGAGGCCTTCAAGGAACTCCAGGTCGGCACCCAGGGCGAGTTCGGTGGCCTCGGCATCGAGGTCAGCATGGAGGATGGCTTCGTCAAGGTGGTGGCGCCCATCGACGACACGCCCGCTTTTCGCGCCGGCATCAAGAGCGGCGACCTCATCATCAAGCTCGACGACACGCCGGTGAAGGGTCTGACCCTGGGCGACGCGGTCAAGAAGATGCGCGGCAAGCCCGGCACCGACATCACGCTGACCGTGGTGCGCAAGGGCGAGGCCAAGCCCCTGACCATCACCCTGACGCGCGCCGTCATCAAGATCCGCAGCGTGCGGCACAAGCTGGTGGAACCCGATTTCGGCTATGTGCGCATCTCCCAGTTCCAGGAACATACCGGCGAGAATCTGGTCGGGGCGCTGAAGGAGTTGCAGGAACAGAACAAGGGCGCCGCCCTCAAGGGTCTGGTGCTCGACCTGCGCAACGACCCCGGCGGGTTGCTCAACACCGCCGTCGGCGTCGCCGGCGCCTTCCTCAAGCCGGGTGAACTGGTGGTCTACACCGACGGCCGCACCGAGGACGCCAAAATGCGTCTGACCAACAACCGCGAGAACTACCTGCGCCCCACCGAGAGCGATTACCTCAAGAGCCTGCCGGCCTGGGTCAAGACCGTGCCCGTGGTGGTGCTGGTCAACGGCGGCTCCGCCTCCGCCTCGGAAATCGTCGCCGGCGCCCTGCAGGACCACCGGCGCGCCCTGGTGGTGGGCACGCAGACCTTCGGCAAGGGCTCCGTGCAGACCATCCTGCCGCTCAACAACGGCACCGCCATCAAGCTCACCACGGCGCGCTATTACACCCCGAACGGCCGCAGCATCCAGGCCAAGGGCATCGTTCCCGACATCATCGTCGAAGAAGCCACCATCTCCCCCACCGACGGCGCCAGGATGGAAGTGCGCGAGGCCGATCTGGACAAACACCTGTCCAACGGCCAGGGCGACACCCCGTCAGCCAAGCCCGCCGACGGCAAGGCCGACAAGCCCGGTGTGAAGAAGGAAGGCAGCGCGCGTCCGGAACCGGGCGAGGTGGTGAGCAAGCACGACTACCAGTTCAACCAGGCCCTCATCCTGTTGAAGGGACTATCCTTGCTGAAAGCGGGCAAGGACTAGAGAGGGATGGCATGACGTCTCCCTGCGACATCCAGAAGCGCCGCGAGATCGTCTTCCATCCCACGCCGCCCGGCCAGGTGGAGCGCGCCCTGGCCCTGCTCAGCGGACTGCCGGGGCTCGCCGCCAGCGCCACCGGCGCGCGCACGCTGCTGCTCGAATACTGCGTGGCCGAGTACACCCTGCAGGACATCGAGACCGCTCTTTCCGACCAGGGCTTCCATCTGGAATCCACCCTGCTCATCCGCATCCGGCGTTCCCTGGCTTACTACAGCGAGCGGGTGCAGCGCGAAAACATGGTGAAGCCCGAGCATCGCACGAAGAATTACCAGGCCCACATGGAGGCCTGGAACAAGCATCCGCACGGCGATCACGACGAAACCCCCGCCGAATGGCGGCAATACAAGTAGGGGCGGTTAACGGACATGCCTTTGAGAAGACGCCCCAAAGCATGAATACCCTGAAGGGCATAAAAGTCATGTCCGTTTCCCTCACCCCCAACCCCTCTCCCGCAGGCGGGAGAGGGGAGCTTCGAGAGTCGCCGAGGCGACTTTCACGTTAACCCGGGCTCAGGCGGCCGCGTCCAGCGCCCGCCGCAACAGCGTCCATTGGCTGTCCCAGCGCTGCATCGGCGGCTGCCGGAAACCGCTTTTCACGAATAGCTGCCAGCGCCCCAGCACCCAGCACAGCAGGAGATTCGCGGCCGCCGCCGGCTCCAGCGCGGAGGCGACCTCGCCCTGGCTGGCGGCGATGCGCAGCGATTGCTTGAGACTGGCTTCCACCCGTTCCAGCAACTGGTTGACGCGCGCCTGCAGGCGTTCGTGCTCGTTCACCAGCGCCTCGCCGATGAGCACGCGC
>JBBIIR010000385.1:0-2364 GCA_037446455.1 Hydrogenophilales bacterium
AGGCGGCCGTCATCGAGAACCGCCCGGGCAGCCAGGGCTCGCTGCGCATCTACCAGCACCTCGCCAAGAAGTTCGCGGCGATCGACGCGGCCGCCGCCGCCGAGGGGCTGGCCCTGTTCGCCGAGCACACCGCCGATGCCCGCGCGCACCCCGGCAAGCACCCCAACATCGACCGCCTGCTGGCGATTCAGGCCGACGGCCGCGCCTGGTCGGCGCGGCTCGTCCCGCAAGCCGCGCCCTGAGGGGCTTGATTGGCTGTTTCCCGCTTCCTCCGGGAGAGCACCCTGAAGGATTTCAGGGCATGCCCTCAAAGCATCCCCATCACCGCCCGCAAGCTTTTCTCCACTGCCGCCATTTCCTCGGCGGTGAGCGTCGCCAGCGGGCCTTCGCCGAAGCGGCCGCGGTCGGCGACCCGGGTCTGCTCCACCATGACATAACTGTCTTTGACGAGACGATCCCGGGCTGGGAGCTTGACCCGCATGGGCGCGAAAGCGGGGCGGAATTGTGTGGTGAGGGGCAGGACCAGGATGGTTTGCAAGCCTGTCTGGTTCAGCCGGTCGTCCTGAATGACGAGCACGGGACGTATCTTGCCGATCTCGGCACCCTTGTTGGGGTTGAGGTTGGCGGTCCAGACCTCGCCGCGTCGCATCAGCGCCACCATTTTTCGTCAGGGTTGATGCCGGCGGCGATTTCCGAGGCGATGATGGCGTCCAGCCCCTCATCGACAAGGTCATTGGCCAGTTCCAGCGCTTCACGCCGGGCGGCCGGATCGGCGGCCAAGGCCTGGGCTGCGGCCACCATTTCCGCCATGAAACGTTCTTTTTCCCGGCGTTCCAGGAATTCCGCGATGGCCTGGCGGGCGATCTCCGAGCGGGTCTTGCCTTCCAGCCGTGCTTCTTCTTCCAGCCGGGTATCGAAGTCGTCGGGAAGCCGCAGGCTGATTGCACTCATGTGTCTTTCCTTTGTGATGCGCTACGTAACTCGATGTTAGTTACATCATGTCTGACGGGCAAGGCGTTTCCTCATCCCTGATCCATGGCGAACTCCCTCTCCCGGAGGGGCAGGGGTTCTTTCGCCTTATATCCCCGAATCGGGGCTCCCTCCGGGATAGGCCGACGCGAGGCGGCGGGTGACGGAGCAAGGCATGCCGACCGACTTGCGTCGAACACGCGCTACCCAACCAGGATTCAAGCCTCCCAAAGCCAGGCCGCCCCGCGCACGCCGCCGGAATCCCCGTGCGCGGGCGGCAGCAGGCGGGTGGCGACATGGTCGGAGAAGACGTGGCGCGTCCACAGACGCGGCACGTTGGCATACAGGCGGCCGATCTTGGAGAGGCCGCCGCCGAGGACGATGACGTCCGGGTCGAGCACGTTGATCACCTGCGCCAGGCCGCGCGCCAGGCGGTCCTCGTGGCGCTCCAGGGTGGCCGCGCAGGCCGCGTCGCCGGCCTCGGCGCGGGCGGCGATCTCTTCCGCGGACAGTTCGATGCCGGTCGCGGCGAGGTGGTCGCGGGCGAGGCCGGGGCCGGATAACCAGGTTTCCAGGCAGCCGTGCCGCCCGCAGTAGCAGGCGGGGCCCGGCCGCTCGTGGTCTTGCGGCCAGGGCAGCGGGTTGTGGCCCCACTCGCCGGCGATCGCGTTGGCGCCGGTCAGCACCCGTTCGTGTACCACCACGCCGGCGCCGCAGCCGGTGCCGAGGATGACGCCGAAGACGATCTCCGCCCCCGCCGCCGCGCCGTCCACCGCTTCCGACAGGGCGAAGCAGTTGGCGTCGTTGGCCAGGCGCACTTGCCGTCGCAGCAGGGTTTCCAGGTCGCGCTTCAGGGGCTGGCCGATGAGGCAGGTGGAGTTGGCGTTCTTGATGAGGCCGCTGACGCGGGATTCGGCGCCCGGCATGCCGAGGCCCACGCTGCCGCGCTCGCCGAGTTCTTCTTCCGCCGCCTCCACCAGGGCCGCCACGGTCGCCAGCGTGGCGCGGTAGTCGCCTTGCGGCGTGGCCACGCGCCGGCGCAGCAGTTCGCGGCCGTCGGCGTCCAGGGCGACGATCTCGATCTTGCTGCCGCCCAGGTCGATGCCCAGTCTCAACATATCGGTCTCCGCTGTGAACGTGGCCGATTCTATTGGCTTTCGGGGGGTTGGGGCCGGTGGTATCCTGCCCAGCCTTCCGCACCGCAACGTAATTGAAATGGACGCCACCGCCCCCCGCACCGATGTCGAACGCCTGCTCCTGGAAATGTTGCAAGGCCAACTGGACCCGGAAAGCTTCGCCCGCCGCCTGGTGGACGTGGAAGTGTTCATGCCTGTGCAGGACGAGAAGCACCAGATCGCCGGCTTCCAGCTCAGCACCAAGGCGCAGCCCCTGGTC
>JBBIIR010000386.1:0-2360 GCA_037446455.1 Hydrogenophilales bacterium
GCTGCGGCGGCATCGGCGCCACCCCGGACGACCATACCCGTCAGGCCGCCGCCGAGGCCTGGGGTGTGCCCCTGGCGCTGAACCCCGAAGCCCGCGAGTTGATCGCCCGGCACATGCAGGAGATTGGCCAGCCGCTGACGCCGGAGCGGCTGCGCATGGGCGAGTTGCCGGCGGGCGCGGCGCTCATCCCCAACCCCTACAACCGCATTCCCGGCTTCAGCCTGGAACGCCACCATTTCGTGCCGGGTTTCCCGGTCATGGCCTGGCCGATGATCGAATGGGTGCTGGACAGCCAGTACCGGCATCTTTTCGGCGCCGGCGGCGAGGCCGAGCGGGGCCTGCTGGTCAGCGGTCTCAACGAGGGCACGCTGACGCCCCTGTTCGACGCGCTGGAGCGGGAATTCCCCGGTGTGCGCATCTGGAGCCTGCCGCGCATCGATCCCGAACAGCGCTTCCACTACGAGATCGACCTCGGCGTGCGGGGTCCGGCGAACTGCCTGGAAGCCGCCTTCGCCCGTCTGCGCGCGGGTGTCCTGGCCCTGGGTGGAACGCTGACGGATCAGACCTGATCGGAGATCGCGGCAGTTCGTTTCACGCGGGGCGAAGGCCATCAGCCAGCAGGCCACGTAGAGGCCGCGGACCAGCAGAACGACGGGCTTGCGTTTACCGATGCGGTCCGACAGGCTGCCAGGGGGTGAGCATCAGGCGCCGCCGTCCACGTTGCGCTGCAGCCAGAATTCCAGCAGGGCCAGGTGCCACAGCTTGCTGCCCTGGATGCGGGTGTGGTGCTGTTCCGGCGCGGCCAGCAGCTTCCTGACGTAGTCGCGCTGGAACAGTCCGCGTTCGCGGCAGGCGCGGGATTCGAGGATGTCGCGCATGAATTCGAGGAACTCGCCGCGCACGTATTTCAGGGCCGGCATGGGGAAGTAGCCCTTCTCGCGGTCGATCACCGCGTCCGGCAGGAGACCGCGGGCGATGCTTTTCAGGATGTGTTTGCCGCCGGACAGGAGTTTCAGTTCGGGCGGCATGCGCGCCGCCAGTTCCACCAGTTCGTGATCGAGGAAGGGGACGCGCGCTTCCAGGCCCCAGGCCATGGTCATGTTGTCCACCCGTTTTACCGGATCGTCGGTGATCAGCATGGTCACGTCCATGCGCAGCACCTGGTCGATGAAGCTGTCGGCGTCGGGTTCGGTGAGGCGGGCGGAGACGGTATAGGCGGTGTGGTCCAGACCGTGCAAGGCGGGCTGCACGGTTTCCAGGAATTCGGCGTGGTCGCGGTCGAAGTAATGGCGGCGGAAGCGTTCCAGCGGCGTGCCCAGGGTGTCCGCGTGCATGCGCGGATACCAGTAATAGCCGCCGAACACTTCGTCGGCGCCCTGGCCGCTTTGCACCACCTTGACGGTCTTCGCGACCTGCTCGGCGAGCAGGTAGAAGGCCACCGCGTCCTGGCCGACCATGGGTTCGGCCATGGCGTCGACGGCTTCCGGCAGGCGACCGAGCACCTGGCTGTTGGGGATGTGGAACTGGTGGTGGCGCGTGGCGAAATGCGCGGCGACGGCGTCGGAGTATTCGAATTCGTGGCCGCGTTCCTCGGGCTGGTCCTCGAAGCCGACCGAGAAGGTCAACAGGTCCTGCGCGCCCTGTTCCGCCAGCAGGGCCACCAGCAGGCTGGAATCGAGGCCGCCGGAGAGCAGCACACCCACCTTCACGTCGGCGATCTGCAGGCGCTTCCTCACCGCCTGGCGCAGGGCTGCGTGGATGGCCTCGCGCCATTCCGCCTCGCGCAGGGGTTTTTCCGGCCGCGTCGCCGCGAGGCGCCAGTAGGGGCGGCTGGCCAGGCCGCCATCGACGCCGACCCGCATGATGCCGGCCGGCGGCAGTTTGCGCACGCCCTGCAGCAGGGTGGAGGGCGCCGGCACCACGGCGTGCAGGGTCAAGTGGTGATGCAGGGCCGCGGGGTCGATGCCGGTATCGATGCCTCCCGCCGCCAGCAGGGCCTGCGGCGTCGAGGCGAAGCGCAGACGGCGGGCGTCGAGGCTGTAGTAAAGCGGTTTGATGCCGAGCCGGTCGCGCGCCAGGAACAGGTTGCCGGCGAGGCGGTCCCAGATGGCGAAGGCGAAGGCGCCCTGCAGGCGCTCGACGCAGGCCTCGCCCCATTCGGCGTAGGCGCGCAGGAGGACTTCGGTGTCGCCGTCGGAGTGGAAGCTGTGGCCCTTGCCGATGAGTTCCGCGCGCAGTTGCGGATAGTTGTAGAGGGTGCCGTTGAAGACCAGGGCGAGGCCCGTGGCGGCGTCCACCATGGGCTGGCGCGAGCGCTCGCTGAGGTCGATGATGGCCAGCCGCCGGTGGCCCAGGGCGAC
>JBBIIR010000387.1:0-2356 GCA_037446455.1 Hydrogenophilales bacterium
GCTCGGGTTCGCGCGCGGGGGGCGCCGCCTTGGCCGGAGCTTCCGCACGGGAAACGGCCGGGCGGGGCGGCTCCGGCTCCGGCGCCGACGGCGCGGCGGCAGTATCCAGGTCGTCCAGGAAGGACTTGCCAAGACGGGCCGGATCGCGCACCGGTTCGGGCAGCGGCGCCTCCGCCTGGGCCACGGCGTGGCGCGCCTCGGGCGCCGTCTCGATGTCGTCGCTCAACTGGATACCGCTGTTCGCGCCGGCTCGCGCATCCTCCAGCACCGACTCGCCGAGCATGATGTCTTCCCGCTTGTGCGAGAACATGCGGTCGGCCTCACGGCGGAACTTGCGTTCCTGCAGGATGTTGTAGAGCACGATGATGGCGATCAGGCTGACGCCGACGATGGCCAGGACGATCTGCAGCGTGGTCATCATGGGCGGTTTACCTCCGTGGGGGGCGCGATGCCGGATTCCATGACGTGGAAGAATACTTCGTTGCCGCGCACCATGCCGAGTTCGAAGCGCGCCCGCTCGTCGAGGGCGTCATAGCCGGAATGCAGGTCGCGCGCCTCCGCGGCGAGCTGGATGTTGCGCGTCTCCAGGGCCTGGTTGGCGGCCTTCTGAGCCTCGATCTCGCGTTCCAGTTCCCAAACCCTGAGCCAGCTGCCCTTGCCCAGCCAAAGCGGGTATTGCAGCAACACGATCAACACGGCCAGGGTCCAGGCAAGCCCGCGCATCTCATCTCAATTGATAAAAGGCATCCCGGCCGGGATAGCGCGCGCGCTCACCCAGTTCCTCCTCGATGCGCAGCAGCTGGTTGTACTTGGCGATGCGGTCGGAGCGCGACAGCGAGCCGGTCTTGATCTGCAGGGCGTTGCTGCCCACCGCCAGGTCGGCGATGAAGGCGTCCTCGGTCTCGCCGGAGCGGTGCGAGATGACGGAGGTCCAGCCGGCGCGCTTGGCGGTCTCGATGGCGTCGAAGGTCTCCGACAGGGTGCCGATCTGGTTGACCTTGATGAGGATGGAGTTGGCCACGTTCTTGGCGATGCCTTCGCGCAGGATCCGGGCGTTGGTGACGAAGAGATCGTCGCCCACCAGTTGCACCTTCTTGCCCAGCTTCTGGTTCTGCAGGGCCCAGCCGTCCCAATCGTTTTCGGCGCAGCCGTCCTCGATGCTGACGATCGGGTACTTGTCCACCCAGGCGCCGAGGTAGTCGATGAACTCGGCCGAGGTGAGCTTCAGGCCCTCCGACTCCAGCACGTAGCGGCCGTCCTTGTAGAACTCGCTGGAGGCGCAGTCCAGACCGATGAGCACGTCGCCGCCCGGCGTGTAGCCGGCGGCGGCGATGGCGTCCATGATGAACTTCAGGGCTTCCTCGTTGGACTTGAAGTTGGGCGCGAAACCGCCCTCGTCGCCGACGGTGGTGGGATGGCCGGCCTTGTCGAGCAGCTTCTTCAGGCCGTGGAAGACCTCGGCGCCCATGCGCAGGGCCTCGCGGAAGGACTTGGCGCCGGCCGGGATGACCATGAATTCCTGCATGTCGACGCTGTTGTTGGCATGCGCGCCGCCGTTGACGATGTTCATCATCGGCACCGGCAGGTGCATCGGGCCGGCGCCGCCCAGGTAGCGGTACAGGGGCAGGCGGAGGTCCTCGGCGGCGGCGCGGGCGGCGGCCAGGGAGACCGCCAGGATGGCGTTGGCGCCCAGGCGGGATTTGTTCTCGCTGCCGTCCAGATCGATCATGGTCTGGTCGAGCAGGTGCTGTTCCTCGACGTCGAGGCCGAGGATGGCCTCGGCGATCTCGGTGTTCACGTTCTCCACGGCGGTGAGCACGCCCTTGCCCAGGTAGCGGGTCTTGTCGCCCCCAGTGTTCCCATCGCGCAGTTCGATGGCCTCGCGGCTGCCGGTGGAGGCGCCGGAGGGCACGGCGGCGCGGCCCAGCACGCCGGATTCGAGAAGCACGTCGGCTTCGACGGTGGGGTTGCCGCGGGAATCCAGGATTTCGCGGGCGATGACATCAACGATAGCGCTCAATTTCTTTCCTTTTCTGGTTTCGCGGGCGGCTGTTGGCCGTCCTTTTACAGTCGGGCTTCGATAAAGCCCTTTTGCTTCACCAAGGCATCGATTTCCTTGAGTGTGCACAGCAATTCCTTCATCCGATGCAGCGGCCAGGCGTTGGGGCCGTCGGACAGGGCCTTGGCCGGGTCCGGATGGGTCTCGGCGAACAGGCCGGCCACGCCCACCGCCACCGCCGCCCGCGCCAGCACCGGCACGAACTCGCGCTGGCCGCCGGAGCTGGCGCCCTGCCCGCCCGGCTGCTGCACCGAGTGGGTGGCGTCGAACACCACCGGGCAACCGGTCTCGCGTAGG
>JBBIIR010000388.1:0-2352 GCA_037446455.1 Hydrogenophilales bacterium
CGCCCTCGACCACCAGCTCATCGCCCAGGCCCAGGCGGCCCTGGAGCGGGGTGAAAAGGTGGTCATCGACAGCCCCATCCGCAATGTCAACCGCACCTGCGGCACCATGCTCTCGCATGAAGTGGCCAAGCGCTACGGCCACGCCGGCCTGCCCGACGACAGCATCCACGTGAACCTGTCCGGCACCGCCGGCCAGAGCTTCGGCGCCTTCCTGGCCCGCGGCGTCACCCTGGAGCTGACCGGCGAGGGCAACGACTACGTCGGCAAGGGACTCTCCGGCGGCCGCATCATCGTCAAGCCGCCCCAGGCCTTCCGCGGCGTGCCCCAGGACAACATCATCGTCGGCAACACCGTGCTCTACGGCGCCATCGCCGGCGAGGTGTTCTTCCGCGGCGTCGCCGGCGAGCGCTTCTGCGTGCGCAACTCCGGCGCCACCGCCGTGGTGGAAGGCACCGGCGACCACGGTTGCGAATACATGACCGGCGGCACCGTGGTGGTGCTGGGCCAGACCGGGCGCAACTTCGCCGCCGGCATGTCCGGCGGCATCGCCTACGTGCTGGACGCCGACGGCCTGTTCGACAAGCGCTGCAACCTGTCCATGGTCGCCCTCGAGAAGGTGCTGCCCGCCGAGCAGCAGCCGGACGACGGCACCCGCCACAAGCACACGGCCGACGAGCTGCTGCTGCGCGATCTGATCCGCAAGCACCTGGACGCCACCGGCAGCGAAGTGGCCCGGGACATCCTGGCCAACTGGGCCGACTACCGGGAACGCTTCGTCAAGGTCTTCCCCAATGAATATCGCCGGGCACTGAAGGAAATCGCCGCCGGCCAACTGAAAGAGGCCGCCTGATGGGAAAAATGACCGGATTCCTGGAGTTTGAACGCCAGCCCGAGGTGTACGAGCCGCTTGCAAAGCGCCTGCACGACTACCGCGAGTTCGTCCACACCCTCGGCGACGACGCGGCGAAGACCCAGGGCGCGCGCTGCATGGACTGCGGCATCCCGTTCTGCAACAACGGCTGCCCGGTGAACAACATCATCCCGGACTGGAACGATCTGGTTTATCGGGGCAACTGGCAGCAGGCGCTCGACGTGCTGCACTCCACCAACAACTTCCCCGAGTTCACCGGCCGCATCTGCCCCGCACCCTGCGAGGCCGCCTGCACCTTGGGGCTAAACGCCGAGCCCGTGGGCATCAAGTCCATCGAGCACTTCATCATCGACAAGGGCTGGAAGATGGGCTGGGTGGTGCCGCAGCCGCCCAAGGCGAAGACCGGCAGGAAGGTCGCCATCGTCGGTTCCGGCCCCGCCGGCCTCGCCGCCGCCCAGCAACTCGCCCGCGTCGGTCACGACGTCACCGTGTTCGAGAAGTCCAGCCGCATCGGTGGCCTGCTGCGCTATGGCATCCCCGACTTCAAGATGGACAAGGGCCTCATCGACCGCCGCATGGCCCAGATGGAAGCCGAGGGCGTCAGCTTCCGCACCGGCTGCCTGGTGGGCGCCGACAAGACCCCCGCCGGCATCGTCAACGACGCCAAGGAAATCATCCCCGCCAGCCAGCTCATGGCCGAGTTCGACGCCGTGGTCCTGGCTGGCGGCGCGGAGGTGCCTCGCGACCTGCCGGTGCCCGGCCGGGCACTGAAGGGCGTGCACTATGCCCTGGAATTCCTCATTCCCCAGAACAAGGCGGTGGCCGGCGACGGCCCCAACCCCATCGATGCCCAGGGCAAGCACGTCCTGGTCATCGGCGGCGGCGACACCGGCTCCGACTGCGTGGGCACCTCCAACCGCCATGGCGCCGCCAGCGTCACCCAGATCGAGTTGATGCCGCGCCCGCCCGAGCAGGAGGACAAGCCCCTGGTCTGGCCGTACTGGCCCCTGAAGCTGCGCACCTCCTCCTCGCACGAGGAAGGCTGCGCGCGGGACTGGTCCATCGTCACCAAGGCCTTCGTCGACGACGGCCGGGGCAAGGTGAAGGCGGTCAAGGCCGCGCGCCTGGTGTGGAAGGACGGCAGGATGAGCGAAGTCCCCGGCAGCGAGTTCGAGATCCAGGCCGACCTGGTTTTCCTGGCCATGGGCTTCACCAACCCCCTGGCTTCGGTGCTGGACGCCTTCGGCGTGGCCAAGGATGCCCGCGGCAACGCCAGGGCCAGCACCGACGGCGCCGGCTGCTACGCCACCAGCGCCGCCAAGGTGTTCGCCGCCGGCGACATGCGCCGCGGCCAGTCCCTGGTGGTCTGGGCCATCCGCGAAGGCCGTCAGTGCGCGCGCGAAGTGGATGCCTTCCTCATGGGACGTTCCGATTTGCCGCGTTGAGCATCAATGCGACCCTGACGAAAAAGCCGGCTTCGA
>JBBIIR010000389.1:0-2343 GCA_037446455.1 Hydrogenophilales bacterium
CCGACAATATTTGTCGAGTATAAATCTTACGCGGGAAAGCTCCGCCGGGGTAGCCGTGTCCCGCCGCGGGGATGCGGGCAAGCCGCGGCGTCGCGAACGCCCCCGCGCCGACCAGCGGTCCGGCCGCGTGCCGCCGTCAGAGCCCCAGGTCCGCCGCCAGGCCGGCGTGGGTGATCCGGCCACCGCTGACGTTGAGCCCGGCGGCGAAGCCCGCGTCGGCGGCCAGCGCGGCATCGGGGTCGGCGGCCAGTTTCAGCAGATAGGGCAGGGTGGCCTCGGCCAGGGCCAGGGTGGCGGTGCGCGAGACCGCGCCGGGCATGTTGGCGACGCAGTAGTGCACCACCCCCTCTTCCACGTAATAGGGAGCGCTGTGCGTGGTGGGGCGGGAGGTCTCGGCGATGCCGCCCTGGTCGATGGCCACGTCCACCAGGGCCGCGCCTCTCGGCATGGCGCGGATCAGTTCCCGCGTCAGCAGGCGCGGCGCGCGTCGGCCGGCGACATAGGCGGCGCCCACCACCAGGTCGGCGTTGGCGACGCATTCGGCGATGTTGGCCGGGTTGGAGAAGCGGGTGCCCAGTTCGCCGCCGTAAAGATCGTCGAAATGGCGCAGCCGTTCGGCGTCGCGGTCGAGCAGGCTGACGTCGGCGCCCACGCCCACGGCCAGGCGGACGGCGTTGGATCCGACCATGCCGCCGCCGAGGATCACCACCCTGGCGGGCGGCACGCCGGGCACGCCGGAGAGCAGCACGCCGCGGCCGCCGTGCTTCATCTCCAGGCCGCGCATGCCGGCCTGGATGGCGAGCCGGCCGGCGATCTCCGACATGGGCGCGAGCAGGGGGGTGCGCTGGCGCGCGTCGAGCACGGTCTCGAAAGCCACCGCATGGACGCCACGGGCCATGAGTTCCCGCGCCAGGTCGGCGGCGGCGGCCAGATGCAGGTAGCAGAACAGCCATTGCCCCTGGCGCAGGCGCGCCGTCTCGGCCGGCTGCGGCTCCTTGACCTTGAAGATGAGGTCGGCCGCGTAGACGCCGGCGGCATCGGCGAGGCGGGCGCCGGCCTGCCGGTAGGCTGCGTCGTCGAAGCCGATGGCCGCGCCCGCGCCGGTCTCGACATCGACCTCGTGGCCGGCGGCGAGCATCGCGGCAACCCCGGCGGGGGTGGCGGCGACGCGATACTCGTGGTCCTTGATTTCCCTGGGGATGCCGATGCGCATGGGGTTCTCCCGCGTGGTTTCTGGGTTCAATCAGCCAGGGCCTGCACGCATTCCCTCACCAGCGCGGGCCCCCGGTAGATCAGGCCGGTGTAGAACTGCACGAGGTCCGCCCCGGCGGCGACCTTCTCTTTTGCGTCGGCGCCGCTGAGGATGCCGCCGGCGCCGATGAGCGGCACTTCTCCCGCCAGGGCGGCGTGCAAGGCGGCCAGCACGCGGGTGGATTGCTCGCGCAGCGGCAGGCCCGACAGGCCGCCAGTCTCATTGCCATGCGGCAGGTGCTCGACCCCCTCGCGCGCCAGGGTGGTGTTGGTGGCGATGACCGCGTCGACCCGGTGCTTGCGGAACAGGGCGGCCATGGCGTCGATCTGCGCCGCGTCGAGGTCCGGGGCGATCTTCACCGCCACCGGCATGTAGCGCCCGTGCCGCTCCGCCAGGCTGGCCTGCCGCGCCTTGATGGCGGCGAGCAGGGCGTCCAGCTCGTCGCCGCCCTGCAGGGCGCGCAGGTTCTTGGTGTTGGGCGAGGAGATGTTGACGGTGACGAAGCTGACCTTGCCGTACAGCTTGTCCAGCAGGATCAGGTAGTCGTCGGCGGCGCGCTCGATGGGGGTGTCGAAGTTCTTGCCCAGGTTCACTCCCAGGATGCCGCGGTAGGCGGTGCGCTCCAGGTTGGCCAGCAGGTGGTCCACGCCCAGGTTGTTGAAGCCCATGCGGTTGATGATGGCTTGCGCCTCCGGCAGGCGGAACAGCCGCGGCTTCGGGTTGCCCGGCTGCGGGCGCGGGGTGACCGCGCCGATCTCGAGGAAGCCGAAGCCGAAGTCGCCCAGCGCGTCGATGGCTTCACCGTTCTTGTCGAGGCCGGCGGCCAGCCCCACCGGGTTGGGGAAATCCAGGCCCATGACGCGCCTGGGCAGGGCCGGCACGCTGGGCAGGAAGGCCTTCAGCAGGCCCATCGCGTGGGCCCGGCGCAGAGCGGATAGGGTCAGGTTGTGGGCGGTCTCGGGGTCGATGCGGAACAGCAGGGGTTTGGCGAGGGCGTAGGGGTGCATGGCGGGCAAGGTACAAGGGGGATGGGGAGGGGGCAAGAGGCGTGAGGCGTGAGGCGTGAGGCGTGAGGCGTGAGGCGTAATTCC
>JBBIIR010000390.1:0-2335 GCA_037446455.1 Hydrogenophilales bacterium
GTGCTCAACCTGACCTACCGTCAGGGCCCGGACATGCCGCAGTTCAAGCACGGCTTCAACGACAGCCATTTCATCTGCTTCCCCTACGAAACCCGCCGTACCGCCATCTACACGGCCGGCCCGGTGCGCCGCCCGATGGACATCCCGCAGGCTCAGGAAGATGCCACCGGCGCCGCCATGAAGGCGATCCAGGCCCTGGAAAACGCCGGTCTGGGCAAGGCCGCGCACCCGCGCGCCGGCGACCTGTCCTTCCCCACCGTGCGTCTGGAAGGCTGCACCCAGTGCAAGCGCTGCACCGTGGAATGCCCGTTCGGCGCCATCGACGAGGACGAGAAGCGCTTCCCGCTGTTCAACGAGTCGCGCTGCCGCCGCTGCGGCACCTGTATGGGCGCCTGCCCGGTGCGCGTCATCTCCTTCGAGAACTACTCGGTGAACACCGTGGGCAGCCAGATCAAGGCCGTGGACGTGCCGGACGAGTTCTCCGAGAAGCCGCGCATCCTCATCCTGGCCTGCGAGAACGACGCCTACCCGGCGCTCGACATGGCCGGCATGAACCGCCACGAGTACGACCCCTACGTGCGCGTCATCCCGATCCGCTGCCTGGGTTCGGTGAACACCATCTGGATCACCGACGCCCTCAACGGCGGCTACGACGGCGTCATGCTGATGGGCTGCAAGCACGGCGAGGAATACCAGTGCCACTTCGTCAAGGGTTCCGAACTGGGCCGTTACCGCCTGTCCAAGGTGGGCGACACCCTCAAGGGCATGAACCTGGAGACCGAGCGGGTCATGGACCTGGAAGTGGCGATCACCGACATCGCCACCCTGCCGCAGAAGATCAACGACTACGCGGCCTTGATCAAATCCTTCCCGCCGTCCCCGTTCAAGGGCTTCTAAGGAGATTGTGATGAGCGACCTGAATCAAGAGATGGCCGAGCGCTACAAGAACAATTTCCTCAAGGAGATTGAAGAGCAGGCCGAGATGGGCGAGTGGGTGAAGATGTGCATGCAGTGCGGCCTGTGCTCCGGCTCCTGCCCCACCAACTTCCACTCCGGCTGGGATCATCCGCCGCAGGAGATCTTCATGCTGATTCGCGCCGGCAAGCGCGAAGAGGTGCTGAACTCCGAGGGCATGTACATGTGCACCTCCTGCTACAACTGCTACGTGCGCTGCCCGCGCAAGGTGCCGGTGACCCACGTCATGCACGGCATCGCCGAATACGCCTATCGCATCGGCCGCGCGCCCAAGGCGCAGCCCACCCTGCACCTGTCGAAAACCTTCTGGTCCAACGCCACCAAGTACGGCCGCGTCAACGAGGTGCAGCTCACGCAGAGCCTGTACTTCAAGGACGGCCTCGGCGCCGGCATCAAGAAGGGCCTGGAGATGAAGGACGTGGCCCTGGGCCTGGTCAAGGCCGGCCGCCTCAACCCGCTGGAAGCGCTGGGCATGGGCCACAAGTGCAAGGACATCAAGGGCATCCACGCCATGCTGGCCAAGGCTGAAGAGCTGGAAGCCAAAAACAAGGCCGCGAAGGGTAAGGAGTAATCAGACATGGCACGCAAGGAATACGCTTTCTACCCCGGCTGCTCGTCCCAGAAGGGCGCCTCGGCCTCCAACTACCTGGTTTCCGTCGAGTCCATGTGCAAGACCCTGGACATCAGGATGACCGAGATCCCCGACTGGAACTGCTGCGGCGCCTCCATCAGCTACGCCGAATCCGGCGAACTGCCGCGCCACGTGATGAACGCCCGCAACTTCGCCCTGGCCGAGACCAACCTGCCGGGCCAGGACATCGTCGCCACCTGCGCCGCCTGCTGGCTGGGCGCGCGCGAATCGAAGGAGCGTCTGGAACACAGTTCCGGCCTCATGGCCGACACCCAGACCGCGCTCAAGGAAGCCGGTTTGCAGATCAAGGTCATCCCCGAAGTGCGCCACATGGTGGAAGTCCTCATCGAGGACCTGGGCTACGACGAACTCAAGAAGCCGGTGAAGAAGCCCCTGCAGGGCATGAAGTTCGCCGGCTACGTGGGCTGCCAGACCAACCGCCCGTTCGGCATCGCCGGCGAATCCTTCGAGAACCCCATGTATCTCGACAAGCTGATCGAGACCGTGGGCGGCGAAGCGGTCAAGTACGACCAGAAGGTGACCTGCTGCGGCGGGGCGCTAGCCTTCTCCGAGCCGGACAAGGCGCAGGGCCAGATCAAGGACATCATCGAGGCCGCCTACGACGGCGGCGCCGAGATGATCGTCACCCCCTGCCCGCTGTGCCAGGCCAACGTCGAGGTCTACCAAGGCCAGATCAACAAGCGCTACGGCACCAAGTTCGACATTCCG
>JBBIIR010000391.1:0-2303 GCA_037446455.1 Hydrogenophilales bacterium
CAACGTGGCGCAGGACGTGGTGCTCACCCCCGAGGAGGAAATCCAGGTCTTCCACATCATCCAGGAAGCGCTCTACAACATCTGCAAACACTCCCGCGCCCGCCACGTGGTGGTGACCCTGGATCTGCACGAAAAGCAGTACGTGGTGAACGTGGCGGACGACGGTGTGGGTCTGGCTTCCCACGCCACCACCGACATGGGCAAGAGCTTCGGTCTCACCATCATGCGCGAACGCGCCGCCAAGCTGGGCGGGCGCCTCACCATCGAAAGCCGGCCGGCGGGCGGCACCATCGTCCGGCTCAGCTTCCCGGCCCGCCAGGGCATCGAGGAGAAATCTTGAGCCGATTGAGCATCGTCCTGGTGGACGACCACACCCTGTTCCGCAAGGGCCTGGCCGAACTCCTGGAAAGCCAGGGTGCGGTCAATGTCTCCGCCATCACCGGCAACCCCGCCGAGGTCTCCGATCTGCTGCGGGAGAAGAGGCCCGACGTGCTGATCCTCGATCTCAACATCGGCGGCACCGACGGCATCCAGGTCATGCAGGCCCTGCGCGCCGAGGGCCATGACCTGCCGGTGCTCATCCTCACCGTCAGCGAGGCGGAGGAGGACATGGCGCGCGCCCTGCGCAACGGCGCCAAGGGTTATCTGCTGAAGAGCATGGAGCCGGACGAAGTGGTGGAGGCCGTCATCCGCGCCGCCCGCGGCGAGACCGTGGTGGCGCCGGGGATGACCGCGAAGCTGGTGCGCATGCTCGACCACAAGGGCAACAGCGCCACCTCGCTGCTGGAATCGCTGACGCAGCGCGAGCGGGAAATCCTCTCCCACCTGGCCAAGGGCGAAAGCAACAAGGCCATCGCCCGGCAACTCGACATCAGCTACGACACCGTGAAGCTGCACGTGCGCCACATCCTCGCCAAGCTGAACCTGTCCTCGCGCGTGGAGGCGGCGGTGTTCGCGGTGGAGCACAAGCTGGGGCCGGGCGGTACTGGCAAGGGCTGAGTTTCTCAGCCCCACTCCCTACCCCCCGACCTCAATCCCGCAGGTTGCGCAGGTGGTCGTGATAGCGGGCGCGGTAGAGCAGGCGGCGGTGTTCCGGCCGGTCGGCGAAGCCTGAACGGGTGTGCAGCACGTTGTTGCAGATCAGGCCCATGCCCGGTTGCAGCCTGAGGGTGAAGGCGCCGAAGGGCCGGCTCGCCAGTAATTCCTCCAGCGCATGCAGGGCCGCCTGGGTGGCGGCATCCTGTTTCCAGGCGATGCTCTTGGTGCGCGCCGTGTAGCGCAGGTGCAGCAGGCCCTGGTCGACGCAGAAGGCGGGCCCGACTTCGTCTTCGCGGGCCACGCCCATCTCGTCGACCCGCGCCGGGATGGTCATGGCGTCTTCCGCCATGAGCGCGCGGATGTGGTCCGGGTTGGCGTCGCGCAGGGCCAGGTAGGCCAGCTCGTGGTCCATCAGGTCGTTCTCGCCGCCCGCGTCGGCCTGCCGCACGCAGTGCAGGGTCATCGCCCAGATGCGCCGCTCGGGCGGGTTGTAGTAGCCGTCGGTGTGCCAGCGGATGCGGTGGTGCGTGTAGGGGATGTAGTCGCCGCGCTTGGTTGGGTGGACTCCGGGGTCGGCGCCCGGCGCGCGGCCGGCGGGGTCGCTGGTGTCTTCGTCACGCGGAGTCAGGCTGGAGATGCCGTCCTCGTCGGCGAGCCAGTTGGCGTCCAGATGGCTGAGGCCGAACTGGGCGGAGAGCAGGCGGGGGCCGTCCTTGTCCTCGGTTTCTCCCAGGTCGGTGGCGTAGATGGCCATGTTGGTCTTGGCGATCAGCCGCCAGAGGGTCTGGTATTCCTCGTCGGAGAGGTTTCTCGGGTCCTTCACCGCGACGATGAGGTCTTCGCCGCGGCTGGGATAGCCGGCCAGCTTGGCCGCGCGCCAGGCCTGGTAGCCGGCTTCGTTGTCGGGATGGAAGGGGGAGTCGGCGGGGATCATGTTGGGCGTGAGGCGTGAGGCGTGAGGCGTGAGGCGTGAGGCGTGAGGCGTGAGGTTCCCTACCCCTCACTCCTTACTGGATAAAACCCGTCCATGTTCTTTTTCACCATGCCCATCATTTCCGGCACCTCGATGTCCATGAGCTGGTCCTGGATCCAGGTCTGGTCGGTTTTCTGCATGCCCTCGCGGATCATCAGGGAGAGGAAGCGCAGGGCCTGGAAGCTGGCCTTGTCCTCGGGAAATTCGAACTCGGCATAATCCGTCATGCGCCGGTTGAGCAGGTCGATGTAGCCGTCCTGGTAGTCGTAGTCGGGGTCCGTCTTGCCGCCGG
>JBBIIR010000392.1:0-2298 GCA_037446455.1 Hydrogenophilales bacterium
AACCACCCACTGGAGAAGACCATGCATCGCATCCCCCTGTTCGCCGCCCTGCTGAGCGCCGCCCTGATCCTGCCCGCCGCCCAGGCCTCGACGCCCGCCAAATCCGCCAAACCGGCCGCCGAAGCCGCCGCACCCCAGGAAAAGGTGGTATACCACGTCAACGACTCGAGTGTCGCCCGCATCGCCATGCGCAACGTGGATAACCACGTGAACGCCAGCCCCGAAGCCAAGATCGTCGTGGTCACGCACGGCAAGGGCATCGACTTCCTGCTCAACGAAGCCAAGGACGACAAGGGTACCTTCGCGCCCCAGGTGGCCGGCCTCAAGGAAAAAGGCGTGGAATTCCGCGTCTGCCGCAATACCCTGAAGGGCCGCAACCTGGACGACAAGGCGGTCATCCTGGAAGCCCAGGTCGTGCCCTCCGGAGTGGCCGAGATCGGCCGCCTGCAAGCCCGGGAAGGCTACGTTTACCTCAAACCCTGAGGATTTGCGGGCGACAGGCGTCCCGTTTCGCTCCGGCGACGCGAGGCTGGCGGATAATCGCGTTTTTCCAACCGCCACCCCGCCTCCACGCGCGGGATCGCCTGTCATGCACATCCTTTTCGCCACCTCGGAGGCCGCGCCGCTCACCAAGACCGGCGGCCTCGCCGATGTCTCCGGCGCGCTGCCGCCGGCCCTGCGGGAAATCGGCCTGGATTGCCGCATGCTGCTGCCCGGTTACGCCAGCGTCCTCGACAAACTGGGCACGGCGGTGGTGGTGGCGCGCCTCTCCGGCATGGTGGGCGGCTACGACGCCCGCCTGTTGCTGGGCACCCTGCCCGGCTCCGATACCCCGCTCTACGTGCTCGACGCGCCGCGCGCCTTCATTCGCCAGGGCGGTCCCTACGCCGACGCGGAGGGCCAGGATTACCAGGACAACGCCCTGCGTTTCGCCCTGCTGAGCCAGACCGCCGCGCGTCTGGCCTCGGCGGATTCGCCGCTGGAATGGCGCGCCGACATCGTCCACTGCAACGACTGGCAGACCGGCCTGGCGCCGGCCTATCTGCATTACCTGGGCCGCCCCGCCGCCAGCGTCATGACCGTGCACAACCTGGCCTACCAGGGGATTTTTCCGCCGCACACCCTCGCTCAACTGGACCTGCCCGCGGACAGCTTCTCCATCGCCGGGCTGGAGTACTACGGCAACCTCTCTTACCTCAAGGCCGGCCTGTTCTACGCCGACCGTCTTACCACCGTCTCCCCCAGCTATGCCGTGGAAATCGGGCAAGAACCGCTGGGCATGGGCATGCAGGGCCTGCTTGCCGCGCGCGCCGCCGATTTGCGCGGCATCCTCAACGGCATCGATAGCGGCGAGTGGAATCCCTCCTCCGACCCGCACCTGCCCGGCGCCTATTCGCAGCGCGCGCCCGCCGGCAAGAAGCGCTGCAAGCAGAAACTGCAGGAGGAAATGGGCCTGGACGCGGACGCCGAGGCGCCGCTGTTCGGCGTCATCGCCCGCATGACCCACCAGAAGGGGCTGGACCTGGTGCTGGCGGTGGCGGAAGGCATCATCCACCGCGGCGGGCAACTGCTCATGCTGGGCACCGGCGACAAGGCCATCGAACAGGCGGTGCGCGCCACCGTCGCCGCCCACCCCGGCCGCGCGGCCTGTTTCATCGGCTATGACGAGGGCCTATCGCACCGCATCGAGGCCGGCGCCGACAGCTTCCTGATGCCGTCCCGCTTCGAACCCTGCGGCCTCAACCAGATGTACAGCCTGCGCTACGGCACCCCGCCCATCGTGCACGCCACCGGCGGCCTGCGCGATACCGTCGAGGATGGCGTCACCGGTTTCGTGTTCGAGGAGGCCGAGCCGCACGCCCTCTGGCTGGCCGTCGAGCGCGCCCTGGCGCTCTACGCCGACAAGGCCGCCTGGAAAAAGATGATGCTGGCCGGCATGAGCCGCGATTTCAGCTGGCAGCACAGCGCCAAGTCCTACGCCGCCCTCTACGCCGAGATCCTGCCCGGGCGGGCGGCCTGAAGTTCAGGCCGCCTACCGCACCGCTTCGGCGACGATCTCGGCAAGCAACTTGTCGATGTTGCGCAGCGCCTGCCGGGTCGCCTCGCCGGCGCCGGGGGCGAGCGGCCGGCGATAGGCCACGTGGACCCTGGCCGGATCCGCCGGGGTGGTGCAGATGGAGATGATGTAGGGGCAGAACACCATGTTGCTCGGATCCGCCTCCATCTGCGCGCGCGACAGGTCGGACTTGCAGAATTCGACCTGTTCGCCCTGTACGTACACCCGCCTGGTGGCGCCCA
>JBBIIR010000393.1:0-2287 GCA_037446455.1 Hydrogenophilales bacterium
CAACAATCTCCCCCTGCCCGGACGCAATTTCTTCGTCGAAGCGCGCTACGGCTTCTGAGACGCCCTGCCCATGCGGTTAACGCGTCCTTGCTTCCGTCGCATCCCGGCCCTGCTGCTGGCGGCCTGGCTGCCCTGCGCCGCAGCCCTGGAGGAGGCGCCGGAGCCGGCGCTGCGCGCGGTGCTGTTCTACAACTTCCTGAAATTTGCCGAGCTGCCGGCCAACGGCGCCCCCGAGCAGCCCATGAGTATTTGCGTGGCCGTGCGCGACCCGGAGCTGATTGCCGCCATGCGGCGCCTGAGCGAACGGCCGCTGCGCGGCCGCCCGCTGGCCGTGCGCGCCTACGAGGCGGCGGCGGACTGCGACGCGATCTACGTCGAGTCGCGCGCGCGCTGGCAGGCCATCGTCAACGGCGCCGGCGCACCGGGCGCACTCACGGTCGGCGCCTATGCCGGCTTCGTCGACGAAGGCGGCATCATCGAACTGTCCTTCGACCGTGGCCGCGGCCGTTTCGACATCAACCTGGTCGCCGCCCGCCAGGCCGGCATCCGCCTCTACCCACAACTGCTGCGCCTGGCGCGCCGCCTCATCGACTAGCCGACATGCTTTCCGCGCGCGCCTTCGCCCGACTTCCCTTGCGCCCGCAACTGCTGGGACTGGTGGCGGGTGCGGTGGCGCTGTCACTCACGGTATCCATGCTCACCGCTCTGGTCCTCGACTGGGGCCTGCACAAGGAGCAGGCCACCCACATCCTGGAGACCGCCGCGCATAGCGCCGCCATCGCCACCAGCGCGGCGGCCGCCTTCAACGATGCGGCCGCCGCAGCCGAGGCGCTGCGCATCCTGGCCGCGCAGAAGGAAATCACCGCCGCGGCGGTCTATCAGTTGGACGGCAGCCGCCTCGCCGTGCATGGTGACGCCTTGCTGCCGCCGGCGCGGGCGGGGCCGTCGGCCGAACATGGGCCTGATTTTTCCCCGCTGCACACCACCACCCATCTGCTGCGGCCCATCGTCGTCGATGATTCCACCCTCGGCTGGATCTACCTGCACGCCGACCTGGGCGAGTTCCGCGCGCGCTACCTGCAGCAGACCGCGTTCACCGTGCTGGCCAGTCTGGCCGGTCTGGGGCTGGCGATCTGGCTGGGCATGCGCCTCATCGAACGCATCACCCGCCCGGTGCGCGGCCTCGCCGACCTCGCCCATCGCGTGCGCGATGAAGGCAATTACAGCCTGCGTGCCGCTGCCGCCGAGGCGGGCGGCGGCGCCAACGAGGTCGCCGAACTGGTGGCCGGGATCAACGCCATGCTGGCCGAGATCGAACAGCGCAATTGGGAACTGGGCGAGAACCGGCGCGAGCTGGAGCAACGCGTCGCCGAGCGCACCGCGGCGCTGGACCAGGCCAATGTTTCCCTGCTGGCGCAGAAACGCGGCGCCGAGGAGGCCAATCAGGCGAAATCGCGCTTTCTGGCGGCGGCCAGCCACGATCTGCGCCAGCCCATGCACGCCCTCAGCCTGCTGGTTTCGGCCCTCGACGATAACCTGCGGGAGCACGGCGAGGCCGGCGACCGCTGGACGGAGACGCGGCGGCTGGCGGGTCTGATCGAGGCTTCCGTGCGCAACATGGGCAATCTGCTCAACGACCTGCTCGATCTCTCGCGCCTCGATGCCGGCGTCATCGTGCCGCATCCGGTGTGCACGCCGGTCGATGACCTCCTCGGCCGGCTGAACGCGCGCTTCCTCCCGCTCGCCCTGAAAAAGGGCCTGCGCATGCGCTTCGTGCCCGGCCACATGGAGGTGGAGACCGACCCCGTGCTGCTCGACCGCATCCTCGCCAACCTCATCGACAACGCCATCCGTTACACCGACAGCGGCGGCATCCTGGTGGGGACAAGGCGGCGGGCGGGCGGCGGCGCGCGCATCGAAGTGGTGGACAGCGGCATCGGCATTCCCGGGGCGATGCTGGAGCGCATCTTCGAAGAGTATTTCCAGCTCGGCAATCCCGAACGCGGCCGCGACAAGGGGCAGGGCCTCGGCCTCAGCATCGTCAAGCGGCTGGCCGACTTGCTCGGCTGCCGGATCAGCGTGCGTTCCCGACCGGGGCGCGGCACCCATTTCAGCCTGGAACTGCCGCCCTGCGCCGCCGCCGATCCGGCGCCGGCGCGCGGCGAGCACGCCGCCGAGCCGGCCGCGCTGCGGGGGCGGGACGGGCTGGTGCTGCTGGTGGAGGACGACGCGGTGATTGTCCAGGCCATGCGCGCCCTCTTCGCGCAGTGGGGGGTGCCGTTGATCA
>JBBIIR010000394.1:0-2273 GCA_037446455.1 Hydrogenophilales bacterium
ACCCCGAGTTGCGGCGTCAATGGGGCGTGGCGGAAAACGCCGCCGCCTGCCTGTATGTCGGCCGCATGGCCCCGGAAAAGAATCTGGCCCTGGTCGAAGCCGCCTTCGCCCGCATCGCCGAGCGGCTTGCGGACGCGCGCATGATCTGGGTGGGCGACGGCCCGAGTCTGGCCGGTTTACGCCGCCGCCACCCCGCGCACATCTTCGCCGGCCCCAGGCTGTGCGAAGATCTGGCCCGCCACTACGCCAGCGCCGACCTCTTCCTGTTCGCCAGCCTGACCGAAACCTGGGGCAACGTGCTGGGCGAGGCCCTGGCCAGCGGTCTGGCGGTAGTGAGCTACCGCCGCGCGGCGGGTGAACACCTGATCGTGGAGGATGTGAACGGCCTGGCGGTGGGGGTTGGCGATGCGGAGGCCTTCATCGCGGCGGCGTATCGGGCGGCCGCCGAGCCGGCCCTGCGCGCCCGGCTGGGCGCCGCGGCCAGCGTATCCATGCGCGCCCACGGCTGGGACGCAATCGTCGAACGCTTCGAACAAGTCCTGCGCGCGACGCGCGCAGCCGCGCCCGACCCGTCGGTTTGAGCGGGGGCGGCCGGATCAGGCCTCGTCGTCGGGCTCGGCCAGGTATTTGTGCAGGCGCCGTTCGAAGACGTGGCGGTCGAAGCGCCACTCCTCCAGCAGGCGCATGGCCAGCTCGAACGGCTTCTTGTCGAGCTCGTACAGACAGCCCAGATTGAAGGTGGCGGACGACTCCAGTGCCATGCACAGATCCTGCAGATCGGAGGCGGCCTTCTCGTCCGGATTCTTGCGAATGTACTTGGCGATGTCTTTGACGGCGTTGCTCATGGCGCTTCCTTACCAATGTAAGGCCCGCAAGCGGGCGGATTTCTTGTGCTGGTGCGCCCGCATGCGGCGGGCGATGTCATCCAGCATGGCGATGGCGTCCAGTACGAACGGACCCTTGTTCAACATGACGCACTCGGCGCGCTCCGACATGGCGGCATCGGTCATTTCCGCGCGCGAGGGCAGATTCTCCTTGATCAGTTGCTCGAACACCTGCGTCGCCCAGACCAACGGCACGTGCGCCGCCTCGGCGACCCAGAGCATCTCCTCCTGCACTTCCGCGAGCCGGCTCCAGCCGATCTCCACGGCCAGATCGCCGCGCGCGATCATCAACCCGAACGGCGCCCGGCCGCTGCCCTCGACGATGATCTCCGGCAGGTTGGCCACCGCGCGGCGCGTCTCGATCTTGGCGATGCGGCCGAGCCGGCCGGCGCCGCGCGCCTCCAGTTCCGCCGCCAACCTGCGCATGTCCTCGGCCGACTGCACGAAAGAATACCCGACGATGTCGGCCTCGCGCGCGACGAAATCGAGGTCCAGCAGATCCTTGTCGCTGAGGGCGGGCAGGCGGATGTCGCTGTCCGGGAAGTTGAGGCCCTTGGCCGGCCGGATCTTGTCGCCTTCCGGGCGGGCGCGGGTGATGCGCAGCCAGGCGCCCTCGGCATCCACCTTTTCCACCTCGGCGCCGATGTGGCCGTCATCGATGAAGACCCGCTCGCCCACGCGCAGGCTGTCGAGCACCTCGGGCTGGGCACAGGGCACGCGGCCGGCGGGGGCGCCGTCGCCGCCGTCGCCCGCCGCGCCCGGCGCCCCATCCCGCGACAGCAACAGGCGCTCGCCGACATGCACGAGGATGACCTCGAAGCTGTCCTCCTGCGCCCCCACCCGCGTCAGCCGTGCGTGGCCGCCGCCCGACAAGTGCTTCAACTCGCAGCCCTGCTCCAGCCAGACGTTGTCGGCGGCGCAGGCCAGCACGTGCGCCTCGCCCATGCGCTCGAGCACGTTGAGGATGCGTTTCTTGCCGCGCGCATCCACCGCTTCCACCAGGTCGCCCGGCTGCAGGCGCAGCAGCCAGTCGCGCGCCACGCTGATGCGCGCATAGCCGGCCAGGCCGGTGGCGCCGCGCAGGCCGGGGCCGCCCGGCTCGCCGCTGGCGTCGAACAGGAAATAGGCCGGCGCCCGCGTGTCGCCGCGTTCGTCGCGGCGGGGCTTGAGACGCAGGCGGCCGGGCGTGGCGGCCATGTCGCCGGTGCGCAGGCGCGGCCCCGCCAGGTCCATGTGGATCGGACAGGCGCGCCCGGCGGACTGGGCGGCGGCGCGCACGTTGTCGATCATGGCCTGCCAGACCTCGGGCTCGTCGTGGGCGCAGTTGATGCGGGCGAGATCCATGCCCCGCTCCAGCAGATCGCGCGCGAAGCGGGGGTCCTGCGCCGC
>JBBIIR010000395.1:0-2264 GCA_037446455.1 Hydrogenophilales bacterium
CCTAATCCCTAATCCCTAATTCCTAATCCCTAATCCCTAATCCCTAATCCCTAATCCCTAAGCGTGAGGGGGTGTGAGCGCGGGTTACTTGTTAACATTCGGCGGCGCCGGGGCCGTGCTGTCCCGGTCCAGACAACCATAACGCCAAAACCCCTACGTTCGCCGAACGCCATGCACAAGAAACTCGTCCTGCCTTTGCTGCTGCTGTGCCCGCTGCCGGTCCTCGGAGCCGCGGGCGATGCCGACATTGACCGGCTCATGCCGCTGAGCCTGGAGGAACTGGTGGAGATGGACGTGTCGATTTCCACCTACAGCAAGCAGCAGATGTCGAAGGCGCCTTCAGTGGTGTCGCTGATCACGGCGGAGGATATCCGCGCCACCGGCGCCACCAATCTCATGGACGTCCTGCGCAGCGTGCCGGGGGTGTACGTGAAGCAGAACCTGTTTGCCTTCCGGCCCCTCATCACCCTGCGCGGGGCGCCGGGCACGCATGTCCTGCTCATGGTCAACGGCGCGCCGATGCGCGATCTGGTGTGGTCCAACGGCATCTACTGGAAGGGTCTGCCGGCCAGCATCATCGAGCGCATCGAGATCATCCGCGGTCCCGGCTCCGCCTTGTTCGGCGCCGATGCCTCGGCCGGCGTCATCAACGTCATCACCCACACCGCCGCTCCCATCAAGCACGGCGAGGCCGGCCTGCGTGCCGGCAGTTACGACAGCCAGGCCGGCTGGCTGCGGCACGGCGGCAGCTGGAACGGCCTCGACGTCGGCCTGAGCGCCGAGCTGTCCACCACCGACGGCCACCGCCCGACCATCTCGCCGGATCGCAACGGCAACACCGGCAAGGCCAACTACGCGTGGGACAACCAGGATTTGCGCTTTTCCCTGGCGGGCGGGCACTGGCGGCTGCTCGCCGACTATCAGCGCCAGGACAATGTCGGCGCCGGCCTCAACGGCGCCGGCGTGCTCGACCCGCTGAACGAATCCGACAGCCGCCAGTACGGCCTCGCGCTGCATTACGACAATCCGCGCTTCGCCGCGGACTGGGGCCTGAACGCGGTGGCGCGTTACCGCGACGTGAAGTATTCCTCCGGCAACGGATTCATCACCCTGGCGCCGCCGACGCGGGAATACCTGGATGCCGCCGAGCGCCAGGCCGGCCTCGAATTCAGCGGCCTCTACACAGGCTTGCGCGGTCACGCCCTGCGCATCGGCGGCGGCGCCGCCTGGAACGAGACCTATGGCGTGCGCCAGGTCAACCCGCCCAATCCCGCCTTTCCGATTCCCGAGCAAAGCCGCCGCGACCTCTACCTCTACCTGCAGGACGTATGGAGCCTGGCCGCGGATTGGGAACTCACCGCCGGCCTGCGTTACGACGAGTTCAGCGATTTCGGCGGCGCCACCACGCCGCGTCTGGCCCTGGTTTGGCAGACCAGCGAGCGGCTCACCAGCAAGCTGTTGTATGGCGAGGCCTTCCGCGCGCCGTCGTATCAGGAACTGTATTTCCAGACCGCCGCCAACACGCCGAACCCCGATCTGGAGCCCGAGCGCTCACGCACCTGGGAACTGGCCTTTGATTACCTGGCCAGCGACCGCCTGAAACTGGGCCTCAACCTTTACCGCTTCAAGCGTACCGACCTGATTTCCGGCGCCGGCGGGAAATTCCGGAATGTGGGCAGCTTCAGCGTGCGCGGCCTCGAACTGGAGGCGCGCTGGCAGGCCACGCCGAGCCTGCTCTTCGCCGGCAATCTAACGCTGCTCGATCAGGATGACGGCCCGGCCGAGGATGTGAACGTTCCCGATGAAGCCCTGCACCTGCGCATGGACTGGGCGTTCCGCCCGCGCTGGGCCTGGGACGTGCAGGCCAACTGGTTCGGCCGGCGCTCCCTGTCTGCCGGCGATCCGCGCGACGAATTGGGTGCATACGGCCTGGTGGATACCACCTTGCGCTACCGACATGATCGCAACTGGGCGTTCGCGGTCTCCCTGCGCAATCTGCTGGACGAGGATGCCCGCGACTACAGCAGCCGCAATCTGCCCAACAATCTCCCGCTGCCCGGACGCAATTTCTACGTCGAAGCGCGCTACGGCTTCTGAGACGCCCTGCCCATGCGGTTAACGCGTCCTTGCTTCCGTCACATCCCGGCCCTGCTGCTGGCGGCCTGGCTGCCCTGCGCCGCAGCCCTGGAGGAGGCGCCGGAGCCGGCGCTGCGCGCGGTGCTGTTCTACAACTTCCTGAAATTTGCCGAGCTGCCGGCCAACGG
>JBBIIR010000396.1:0-2244 GCA_037446455.1 Hydrogenophilales bacterium
CCACCAGCTATCTGAAATCCAAGGGCCTGGGCAAGTCCTGCGCCCTCATCACCGACGGCCGCTTCTCCGGCGGCACCTCCGGCCTCTCCATCGGCCACGTCTCGCCGGAAGCGGCGGAGGGCGGCGCCATCGGCCTGGTCGAGGAAGGCGACATGATCGAGATCGACATTCCCAACCGGCGCATCCACCTGGACCTGCCCGAGACCGAGCTGGCCCGCCGCCGCGCCGCCATGGACGCCCGCGGCGCCGAGGCCTGGAAGCCGGTCAAGCGCGATCGCGCCGTCTCCGCCGCCCTGCGCGCGTATGCCGCCATGACCACCTCCGCCGCCCACGGCGCGGTGCGCGATGTGTCGCAGGTGGAAAGGAAGGGCTGACCGCGGCATTGCATCGCGCACAGGGGGTGACCCACGGGGCCCCTCCCGTCGTACATCCGCGTCCCCAACCCATGCCTTCCCCAAACCCCGACCATCCCGACCCCGCCGAAGATTCCCCGGCAGACCGCCCGCGCTTCGTCAACTGGCTCGGCTTCCTGCTGGTCGGCATGCTGGTCAACGGGCTGTTCGTCTGGGGCATGTGGGGCGTCGCCGCCGACCCGGCCGCCGGCCCCTGGGTCAAGACCCTGAGCTGGCTGCCCTTCAACTTCATCGCGACGATGTTCTACCTCGTCTGCTATCTGAAGCTCACCACTCCGCTCTTCAGGTTGCCGGCCCTGGCCATGATCGCCGCCAACTGGATCGTTTTCTTCGCCGCGTGACGCGGATTTCCTTCCTTTCCACTCCCCGGGAGACCCTGGCATGACCCTCGCCGACCTCAACACCCGCTTCGGCATCGCCGACCAGCTCAAATTCATCGAAGGCCCCGGCGGCCTCAGCTTCGCCGAGATCGACAACGCCCAGGGCACCGCCTATGTCTGCCTGCAAGGCGCCCATGTCACCACCTTCCGGCCCAAGGACCAGGCCGAGCCGGTGGTCTGGCTGTCCGACTACGCCAAATTCGCGCCGGGCAAGTCCATCCGCGGCGGCGCCCCGGTGTGCTGGCCCTGGTTCGGCCCGCACGCCACCGAAAGCGCTTTCCCCGGCCACGGCTTCGCCCGTACCGTGATGTGGCAGGTCACCGCCAGCGCCGCGCTGGACTCCGGCGAAACCCGCCTCACCCTGATGCTCATGCCCAACGAGCAGACCCATGCCCAGTGGCCGCACGCCACCCGCCTGGAACTCGCCGTCACCGTCGGCAACCGCCTCAGGCTGGACCTGGTCACCACCAACCTGGATACCGTGCCGGTGAGCATCGGCGAGGCCCTGCACACCTATTTGCACATCGGCGACATCGCCGAGATCCAGGTCACCGGCCTGGAAAACACCGGCTATCTCGACAAGGTGGCCGGCTCCACCCGCCATACCCAGGCCGGCCCGGTGACCTTCAGCGGCGAAGTGGACCGCGTCTACGTCGATACCGACGCCACCTGCGAGATCGTCGATGCCCGCCTCAAGCGCCGCATCGTCATCGCCAAGTCCGGCAGCCGCTCCACCGTGGTGTGGACGCCCTGGGCGGAGAAGGCCGACAAGATGGGCGACTTCGGCCCCGATGGCTGGCGGCGCATGGTCTGCGTGGAATCCGCCAACGCCCTGGAAAACGTGGTCTCCATCCCGGCCGGGGAAAGCCACTGCTTGAGCGTGACGTACGGCGCCGCGCCGTTGTGAAGCCATTTGCCCGCGGGCAAGGCCACGCGGGCGGCTTCGGGGTACAATGCGCGCCCTCAATGCCTTGATTTGACAGCGGAATGCAGCTTTTTGCCTGCGGCGTGAACCACCATACCGCCCCGGTCGCCATCCGGGAGCGGGTGGCTTTTCCGCCCGACATCCTGCCCAGGGCCCTGGCGGACGTGACCGGCCAGCGGCGCATCGCGCGCGAGGCGGCGATCCTGTCCACCTGCAACCGCACCGAGATCTACTGCAACACCCAGGAACCCGAGGGCGTCGCCGAGTGGCTCGCCAGCTTCCATGGCCTGCCGCCCCGCGACGTGAAGCCCTACCTCTACCTGCTACCCCGGCAGCAGGCCGCCAACCACGCCTTCCGCGTCGCCTCCGGCCTGGATTCCATGGTCCTGGGCGAAACCCAGATCCTCGGCCAGATGAAGCAGGCGGCGGAGAAGGCCCACGACGCCGGCACCCTCGGCCTGCTGCTCAACAAGCTGTTCCAGCGTACCTTCTCGGTGGCCAAGGAAGTGCGCACCGCCACCGAGAT
>JBBIIR010000397.1:0-2244 GCA_037446455.1 Hydrogenophilales bacterium
CGCCCGCGCAGGCCCCGGCGACATCCTGGTGTTCCTGCCCGGCGAGCGGGAGATCCGCGAGGCCCAGGAATCGCTGCGCAAGCACCATCCGCCGCACACCGAGATCCTGCCCCTGTTCGCCCGCCTGTCGGTGGCCGAGCAGGAAAGGGTGTTCCAGCCGCATGGCGGCCGCCGCATCGTGCTGGCCACCAACGTGGCGGAGACCTCGCTCACCGTGCCCGGCATCCGCTACGTGGTGGACGCCGGGCTGGCGCGGGTGAAGCGCTATTCCCTGCGCAACAAGATCGAGCAGCTGAAGATCGAGAAGGTGGCCCGGGCCGCCGCCAACCAGCGCGCCGGCCGCTGCGGCCGGGTGGCGGCGGGGGTGTGCATCCGCCTGTACGACGAGCAGGACTTCCTTTCCCGGCCCGCGTACACCACGCCGGAACTGCTGCGCTCGTCGCTGGCCGGGGTCATCCTGCGCATGAAGTCCCTGCGCCTGGCCGAGATCGACGCCTTTCCCTTCCTCGACCCGCCGGAGGCCAAGCGGGTGCGCGACGGCCAGCAGTTGCTCGTCGAGCTGGGCGCCCTGGACGAGGCCGGCGGACTGACCGCCATCGGCAAACAGCTCGCCCACCTGCCCGTCGACCCGCGCATCGGCCGCATGCTCATCGCCGCCCGCGACAAGGCCTGCCTGGCCGAGATGCTGGTGATCGCCGCCTATCTCTCGGTGCAGGACCCGCGCGACCGCCCCCTGGAACGCCAGGAGGCCGCCGACCAGAAGCACAGGCGCTTCGTCGACGAGAACTCGGATTTCGTCAGCCTGCTCAAGCTCTGGCGGCACATCGACCAGCTCAACGCCCAGCGCAAGTCCCAGCGCAAGTTCCGCGAGGCCCTGCAGGCCGACTTCCTCTCCCCCAACCGGGTGCGGGAATGGCGGGATGTGTTCGGGCAGTTGAGTACCCAGGTGAAGGAACTGGGCTGGAAAGTCGCTGATGAGCAACGAGAACTGAACACCGAGGCAAACCAGGACCCCGACTCAGTCCTCGCCACTCGCTACGCGGCCCTGCACCAGGCCCTGCTCCCCGGTCTGCTCGGCAACCTGGGCATGCTTACCGAGGAGGGCGTCTATCTCGGCGCCCGCGACATGAAGTTCGCGATCTTCCCGGGCTCCGGCGTGAAGAAGAAGCCCAAGTGGGTGATGGCCGCCGAGATCGTCGAGACGCGCCGGGTCTACGCCCGCACGCTGGCGAAGATCGAGCCGGAGTGGATCGAGCACGCCGCCCGCCACCTGCTCAAGGTGAGCTATGCCGACGCCCACTGGGCGAAGAAGCCGGCGCACGTGGCGGCGAGCATGCGCGCCACGCTCTACGGCCTGCCGGTGGTGAACGGACGCAAGGTGCACTACGGCCCCATCGACCCGGTGAAAGCGCGCGAGCTGTTCATCCGCGGCGCCCTGGTCGTGGGCGAGTACGACTGCCGCGCCGCCTTCTTCCTGCACAACCGCAAGCTGCTGGAGGAGATCGACGATCTCGCCCACCGCTCGCGCAACGCCCGCGTCGCGGTGGACGAGGAAACCCTGTTCCGCTGGTTCGACGACCGCATCCCGGAGGGCATCCACAACGGCGCCGCCTTCGAGAAATGGCGCCGGGAAGCGGAGGCGAAATCGCCGCGCCTGTTGCACCTGTCCCGCGCCGACCTGCTCGACCAGCGCGGCGCCGACGCCGCCGACTTCCCGCCGGAACTGGACCTCTCCGGTGTGCGCTTCGCCCTGGCCTATCGTTTCGATCCCGGCGCCGAGGACGACGGCGTCACCCTGCTGGCGCCCCTGGCCGCCCTCAACCAGGTGCCCGCCACGCCTTGCGAATGGCTGGTGCCGGGCCTCCTGGAGGAAAAGATCGCCGCCCTCATCAAGGGCCTGCCGCAGTCCATCCGCCGCGCCTTCGTGCCGGTGCCGGAGTTCGCCCGCGCGGCGGCGGCGGCTTTGCTCCCTCTCCCGCAGGCGGGAGAGGGCCGGGGTGAGGGCCGGAGTGAGGGAGATTCCATTGCCCGAGCCACCCCTCTCTCCCTCTCCCCCAACCCCTCTCCCGCCTGCGGGAGAGGGGAGTCATTGACCGACGCCTTGGCCGACTTCCTCACCCGCGCCACCGGCCAGCCCATCCCCCGCGACGCCTGGCGGCCGGAGGCGCTGCCGCCGCACCTGCGCATGAACTACCGGGTGCTGGACACCCACAACCGCATTCTCGCCGAAGGCCGCGACCTGGC
>JBBIIR010000398.1:0-2233 GCA_037446455.1 Hydrogenophilales bacterium
AAGACCAAGATGCCCGACCTCACCGCCGCCGACATGGACGCCGCCGTGCGCACCATCGCCGGCAGCGCGCGCAGCATGGGTCTCAACGTGGAGGGGGTGTGACATGGCATGCAAACGTATAGCCGCGCTGAAAGCCAAGGTCGAGCGCACCAAGAACTATCCCGTCGACGAGGCCCTGGGGCTGGTCAAGGAAGCCGCCACCGCCAAGTTCGACGAGTCCATCGACGCCGCCATCAACCTGGGCGTCGATCCGCGTAAATCCGACCAGGTGGTGCGCGGTTCCGTGGTGCTGCCGCGCGGCATCGGCAAGACCGTGCGCGTCGCCGTGTTCGCCCAGGGCGCCAATGCCGAGGCCGCCAAGGCCGCCGGCGCCGACATCGTCGGTTTCGACGATCTGGCCGCCGAGGTCAAGGGCGGCAAGATGGACTTCGACGTGGTCATCGCCACGCCCGACGCCATGCGCGTGGTCGGCCAGCTCGGCCAGATCCTCGGTCCTCGCGGCCTGATGCCCAACCCCAAGGTGGGTACCGTCACCCCGAACGTGGCCGATGCCGTGAAGAACGCCAAGGCCGGCCAGGTCCAGTACCGCACCGACAAGGCCGGCATCATCCACGCCACCATCGGTCGCGCCTCTTTCGAGGTGGGCGCCCTGAAGGAGAACCTGGCGGCGCTGGTCGAGGCCCTGAACAAGGCCAAGCCCGCCAGCAGCAAGGGCGTGTACATGAAGAAGGTGTCGGTCTCCAGCACCATGGGGATCGGCGTGCGCGTCGACCAGGCCAGCCTGGTGCAGCCGCAGTAAACGTTTGGACCCCGGCTTTCGCCGGGGCAGAGCTTTGGGCCGTCGCCCGACCCCTCGGGGAAAGGCGGCGGATCGTCAAAGACCGTAGATGCCGCGAGGCTCAATTGCGGTCGGTACGGTGGTGGGGTTTCCGGACCCTGTCACCTGTCACCCGGCCTCTGTCTACGCAGACGGTGTCACCCGAACAGGATGGTTGGTCGGCATGCGCTCAGGCGCATGCCAGCAAAGCTCCTGATTCAGGTCGCCGTGGGCGCGGCGGAATTTTCCGCCGCATGTTGACTTGAAAGGAGGAAAGACCTTGAGTCTGAATCTCGATGACAAGAAAGCCGTAGTGGCGGAGGTGTCGGCACAGGTGGCCAATGCCCAGACCATCGTGGTGGCCGAGTACCGCGGGGTGCAGGTGAGCGATCTCACCGTGCTGCGCAAGAAGGCCCGCGAATCTGGCGTTTACCTGCGTGTGCTGAAGAACACCCTGGTGCGTCGCGCCGTGGTGGGCACCTCGTTCGAAGGCCTCGCCGAACACATGGTCGGTCCGCTGATCTACAGCGTGTCCGCCGACCCCGTGGCCGCCGCGAAGGTGCTGAACGACTTCGCCAAGACCAACGAAAAGCTGGTGCTGAAGGCGGGTTCCTACGCCGGCAAGGTGCTGGACAAGGGCGGCGTGCAAGCGCTGGCCACCATCCCCAGCCGCGACGAACTCATCGCCATGTTGATGGGCGTCATGCAGGCGCCGTTGACCGGTTTCGCCGCGGCCATGGCCGCCCTCGCCAAGAAGCGCGAGGAAGGCGGCGCCACCGAGGCGGCCCCCGAAGCCGTCACCGCTTGATCGTTTCCCACGCATTCTCACGCTATCGAATTAGGAGTTATTGAAATGGCAATCAGCAAAGAAGACATCCTGGAAGCCGTCGGCGCCATGACGGTGATGGAACTGAACGACCTGGTGAAGGCGTTCGAAGAGAAGTTCGGCGTGTCCGCCGCCTCCATGGCCGTGGCCGGCCCGGCCGCCGGCGCCGCCGCCCCCGCCGCCGAGGAGAAGACCGAGTTCGACGTGATCCTGACCGCCGCCGGCGCCAACAAGGTCAACGTCATCAAGGTCGTGCGCGCGATCACCGGCCTGGGCCTGAAGGAAGCCAAGGATCTGGTGGACGGCGCGCCCAAGCCCGTCAAGGAAGGCTGCCCGAAGGCCGAGGCCGAGGACATCAAGAAGCAGCTCACCGAAGCGGGCGCCACGGTCGAGATCAAGTAATCGCGGCGTGCGCGAGCACCCCGCAAGCAAGCCGGCTGGCGGCCTTCGGGCCGTCGGCCTTTAGAGCCTATTTCAGTAGGAATCATGCCCCGCGTTGAGACCAGGAACGGATGGATGCAAGGCGCGACGCGCCGGCCATGGTCATTCCATGGCCAAGCGCCGCAACGCCGCAGACGCCGTTCCTGGCC
>JBBIIR010000399.1:0-2223 GCA_037446455.1 Hydrogenophilales bacterium
GGAAGGCGTCAGCTTCGCCTATGGCGACGGCGACAGCGTGCTCGACGGCGTCGACATGCGCATCGAACCCGGCGAGAAGGTGGCGCTGGTGGGCGCCTCCGGCGGCGGCAAGTCCACCCTGGTGCAGGCCCTGCTCGGCCTCTATCCGCTGAAATCCGGCGCCATCCTCTATGGCGGCGTCGACGTGCGCGACATCGGCTGGTCCACCGTGCGCGAACACGTCGGCGTCGTGCTGCAGCATCCGGTGCTGTTCAACGCCAGCCTGCGCGAGAACCTGGGCCTTGGCCGCGACCACGCCGAGGACGAATTGTGGAACGCCTTGCGCATCGCCCAACTCGACGACTTCGTCGCCGGCCTCGCCGAGGGCCTGGATACCCAGGTGGGCAAGAACGGCGTGCGCCTGTCCGGCGGCCAGCGCCAGCGGCTGGCCATCGCCCGCATGGTGCTGGCCAGGCCGGCGGTGGTCATCCTCGACGAAGCCACCTCCGCGCTCGACAGCGCCGTCGAACGGCGCCTGCACGAGGCGCTGGCCGCCTTTCTGCGCGGCCGCACCACGCTGATCATCGCCCATCGCCTGTCCGCCGTGCGCCAGGCCGACCGCATCCTGGTGTTCGAGAACGGGCGGGTGGTGGAGGCCGGGGACCACGACAGCCTGCTGCGGCGCGGCGGCCTCTATCACAAGCTGTATGCGCACGCCTGAGCATCACGCGTTCGGCCTGGCCGAGGTTTCACGTGAAACATGCCGGTCGCCGGCCGGCCATGTTTCCCACGGGACTGCTCGGATGTTACCTTGCGGCATGCAACTCGCGCCCATGCCCGCATGATGTCCAAGCCCCTGCAAGATCCCGCGCTCAACCGTCGCGTGCGACTGCTGGCCCTGCTGCTCAGCAGGGTGCTGAAGCGCGAACTGCGGCCCGCCACCTATGAGGCCCTGAAGGATCTGCGCCTGGGCTTCGTCGCGCTGCGCGAGCGCGACAACCCGCCGGCGCGGGAAGGCCTCATGGCGCGTATCGACGCGCTGCAGCCGGAAGCCCTGAGCCAGATCATCCGCGCCTACAACATCTATTTCAGCCTGCTGAACATCGCCGAGGAAACCCATCACCTGGCCGAGCGCCGCCGAATGGTGCGGGAGGGCGGCCGCATGTGGCGGGGATCGTTCCACGACAGCCTGGCCGAGCTGCGCGACGCCGGCGTGGGCGCCGCCGAGGTCGGCGAGCTGCTGCGCGGCCTCTGCTACATGCCGGTGCTCACCGCGCACCCTTCCGAGGCGAAGCGCAGGACCGTGAAGGGCGCGTTGCGCAACATCTTCCTCAGTCTGGAGGCCATGGACGACCCGCGCCTGACCGGCATGTACCGCGACGAGGCCGTCACCCGGCTGGGCAACCAGATCCGGATACTGTGGAAAACCGACGAGGTGCGCACGTCCCGGCTTAGCGTGCGCGACGAGATTCGCGCCGGCTTGTCCTACTTCCCGCTTTCCCTGTTCCAGGCCGTGACGGCGGTCTACCGCAACTTCGGCGCCTCCCTGCGCGACGTCTACGGCGCGCAGGCGGCGCGGGCCATCGCCACCCCGGTATTCCTGCGCTTCGGTTCGTGGATCGGCGGCGACCGCGACGGCCATCCCTTCGTGACCGCCGAGGTCACCGCCCTGGCCTGGGGCATGCAGGCGCAAACCGCCTGCGAGGAATACCTGCGGCGCATCGATCTATTGATCGACCAGCTGTCCTATTCGACCCGCCTATGCCAGCCATCGCCAAGCTTTCTCGCCAGCCTGGAGGCCGATGCGCAAAGGTTCGAGCCGGCTTCCCCACCCCGCTTCGCGCAGGAGCCTTATCGCCGCAAGCTCGCCTTCATGCGACATCGCCTGCTGCGCAACCTGGAATTGATCCAGCGCGGCCTGCAAGGCAATGACGCCGCCTATGAGACGCCCGGCTATGTCAGCGTCCAGGCCTTCCTCGATGACCTCGACCTCATCCGCGAGTCTCTGAGCAGCCATGGCGATGCCGCCGTGGCCGAGCGCGAATTGCTGGATCTGATCCTGCTGGTGCGCACTTTCGGTTTTCACCTGATGAGCCTCGATGTCAGGCAGGAGTCGGGCCGGCATGGTCGGGCCGTCGCCGAAATCGTGCGCATCGCGCTAGGGCGCGACTACGCCGCCCTCGACGAGGAGGCCAGGCTGGAACTGCTGGCCGAAGCCACGGCCAATGCGCAGGCATTGAGTTT
>JBBIIR010000400.1:0-2216 GCA_037446455.1 Hydrogenophilales bacterium
CATCGCCCTCGAACTGCCCGGCCTGTACCGCGAGATGGAACGCCTGAAACAGGCCCTGGGGGAAACGCTGCCGGCGGGCTGGGAAGGCTTCGCGCGGCGTCTGGCGGAACCCGAAGCGGACATCGAGGACAGCCTCATCCTGCTCGGCGACGCCTACCAGCTCCCGGATTTCCGGCCCTGGTGCTACCAGGGCGAATTGCGCCCGGACGCGGTGGCCGCCGCCTTCGCCGGGCGCCGCGAGAAGGAAAAGGCGCGCCTGCGCGTGAAGCTGGCGGAACTGTTGGAGGAACACGCGCGACATCGTCCGCCGCAAGCCGCCGAGTCGGAAGAGGCCGAGGCGCCCCCCCGTTTCGATGCGGAGATCACCGACGGGGACGGCCGCCTCGACCTGGAACTCAGCCTCGACGGCCTGCCCATCGCGCCGCCCGAGGACGTCAAGCAGTTGATGGCCTCGGTCTGGCTCGATTTCGGCGACATCCCGCCCGAGTATCTGGCGCCGGCCGGCGACGGCGAGTACGACGCCAGCCTGCTCGGCGAGCAGCGCGCCGACCCGGACTCGGTATGGCAGGGCGCCTACCACGAGGAGGGCGCCAGCTTCTATTCCGAGTGGGACATGGGCCGCCAGCACTACCGCAAGAACTGGTGCGTGATGCGGGAGAAGGACGTGGTTCCCGTATTCGACAACTTTCACCGCGAGACCCTGGACAAGCACGCGGCCCTGGTCAAGCACCTGCGCCGCGCCTTCGAAGCCATGCGCGACGAGAACCGCCTGCTGAAGCGGCAGGCCTGGGGCGATGACGTCGACATCGACGCCCTGGTCGAGGCCATCGCCGACGCGCGCGACGGCAGCGAGATGTCCGACCGCCTGTTCGTGCGCCAGCACCGCGCCGAGCGCAGCATCGCCGTGGCCTTCATGGTGGACATGAGCGGTTCCACCAAGGGCTGGATCAACGAGGCCGAGCGGGAGGCCCTGGTGCTGCTGTGCGAGGCCCTGGAACGCCTCGGCGACCGCTACGCGATCTACGGCTTTTCCGGCATCACCCGCAAGCGCTGCGAGCTGTTCCGCGTCAAGACCTTCGAGGAGCCCTACAACGACGAGGTGAAGGCGCGCATCTCCGGCATCCGCGCGCAGGAATACACACGCATGGGCTTCGCCATCCGCCATCTCAGCGAACTGCTGCAGGGCGTGGAAGCGCGCACCAAGGTGCTGATCACCCTGTCCGACGGCCGTCCGGACGACTACTTCGACGTCTATCGCGGCCAGTACGGCATCGAGGACACGCGCATGGCCCTCATCGAGGCGAGGCGGGCCGGCGTGCATCCGTTCTGCATCACCATCGACCGCGATGCCCGCGACTACCTGCCGCACATGTACGGTCCCGCCCGCTACATCATCCTGGACGACGTCAAGGACCTGCCCTTCAAGGTCTCCGACATCTACCGACGACTGACCGCTTGAGCCCCCATGGAAACCCGCCTGCCGCAGCCCTTCGCAATCCTTCCCGGCCGCTACTACAGCAACGGCTCCTATGGCCGGCCCTGGGGCGTGCGCCAGGTGGTGGCCATCACGCGGGATGCCGACAGCGGCGGGGAATCCGTCGACTTCAAGGGCATCGCCGGCACCTGCCGGCGCAAACGCGGACGCTGCGGCCTGGCCGAGTTCCGGCGCTGGGCCCGCTACGAGGTCGCCCTCAACGAGAACAGCTGGCAGCGCGTGGCGGAGGCGTTGGAAGCGCCCGCGGAGGACGCCGCCGGTTCCGCGCCAGGATGAGAAAACCGCCCCGAGGGGCGGTTTTCGAGGGCGCCGCGAAGGCTTACTTGTTCTTCGCGATGATCTCGATTTCCACCCGGCGGTTGGGGGCGTGGCATTCCTTCAACTGGGCCGAGGGCAGCGTCTTGTCGCATTGCACCACGAGCTGCGTGTCGCCCACGCCGCTGCTCATGATGACGCTGGGCTTGATGCCCTTGGCCACCAGATAGGACTTGATGGAACGCGCGCGGGACTCCGACAGCTTCTGATTGGCGGCGGCCCGGCCGGTGGGATCGGCATGGCCGACGATCTTGATCTGCTCGATTTCGCCCATGCCCTTCAGTTTGGCCACCACCTCGTCAAGCTTGGCCTTGCCTTCCTTCGACAGATCCTTGATGCCGGACTTGCCCGACTGGAACAGCGCATCACCGGCAAGGATGACCTTGTTGGCGGCGGGCGCCAGAGT
>JBBIIR010000401.1:0-2211 GCA_037446455.1 Hydrogenophilales bacterium
AACCACGCCTTCCGTGTCGCCTCCGGCCTGGATTCCATGGTCCTGGGCGAAACCCAGATCCTGGGCCAGATGAAGCAGGCGGCGGAGAAGGCCCACGACGCCGGCACCCTCGGCCTGCTGCTCAACAAGCTGTTCCAGCGCACCTTCTCGGTGGCCAAGGAAGTGCGCACCGCCACCGAGATCGGCGCCAGCACCGTGTCCATGTCCGCCGCCGCCGTCACCCTGGCGGAGCGCATCTTCCCCTCCATTTCCGAGCAGGCCGTGCTGTTCATCGGCGCCGGCGAAATGGTGGAACTGGTCGCCACCCACTTCGCCGCCCGCAATCCGCGCCGGCTCATGGTGGTGAACCGCACCATCGAACGGGCGCGGGACCTGGCCCGCAAGTTCGGCGGCGAAGCGGCGGCGCTGACCAACCTGCCGGAAGTCCTGCCCGAGTTCGACATCCTCGTCACTTCCACCGCCAGCCCCCTGCCCATCGTCGGCTTAGGGCTGGTGGAACGGGCGGTCAAGGCGCGCAAGCACCGGCCCATGTTCATGGTCGACCTGGCCGTGCCGCGCGACATCGAAACCGAGGTGGGCGAGCTGGATGACGTGTTTCTTTACACCGTCGACGACCTCGGCGAGGTGGTGCGCGCCGGCCAGGACAGCCGCGCCTCGGCGGTGACCCAGGCGGAGGCCATCATCGCCGCCCGCGTGCACGAGTTCATGCACTGGATCGACACCCGCCAGGCGGTGCCGGTGATCCGCTCGCTGCGCGACCACGGCGAGCGCCTGCGCCGCCACGAAATGGAAAAGGCGCACAAGGCCCTGCACAAGGGCGACGATCCCCAGGCCGTGCTCGAAGCCCTGAGCCGGGGCCTGATGAACAAGCTGCTGCACGACCCCAGCCACGCCCTCAATTCCGCCGGCGAAAGCGAGCGGGAAGAACTGGCCCGGTTGGTCTCCCGGCTCTACAACCTGCACGGGGAATAGCGGCGAGTCGCAAGTCGCGAGTGGCAAGTTGTCTGCCCACTCGCCACTCGCCACTCGCCACTCGCCACTCGCGACCATGAAACCCTCCCTGCAAGCCAAGCTCGAACAACTCGCCCTGCGCCTGGAGGAACTCGACCGGCTGCTGGCCGACGAGCGCGCCACGGCGGACCTGGCGCAGTACCGCAAACTCCACCAGGAGCACGCCGACATCACCCCGGTGGTGGAGCATTTCCGCGCCTGGAAGCTGGCCCGCGCCGACCTGGCCACCGCCGAAAGCCTGCTCTCCGATGCGGACATGAAGGAGTTCGCCCAGGAGGAAGTGGAGGCCGCGCAGGCCCGCCTGGCCGAGCTGGATGCCCGCCTGCAAATCCTGCTGCTGCCCAGGGATCCCAACGACGAACGCAACATCTTCCTGGAAATCCGCGCCGGCGCCGGCGGCAACGAGTCCGCCCTGTTCGCCGGCGACCTGTTCCGCATGTACGCCCGCTTCGCCGAACGCCAGCGCTGGAAGGTGGAGGTGGTGTCGGAAAGCGAGGGCGAGGTGGGCGGCTACAAGGAAGTCATCGCCCGCATCGTCGGCCAGGGCGCCTATTCCAAACTCAAGTTCGAATCCGGCGGCCACCGCGTCCAGCGCGTCCCGGAAACCGAGGCCCAGGGCCGCATCCACACCTCCGCCTGCACCGTCGCGGTGATGCCGGAGGCGATTGATGCCGGCGAGATCGACATCCACCCCGCCGACCTGCGCATCGACACCTTCCGCGCCAGCGGCGCCGGCGGCCAGCACATCAACAAGACCGACTCGGCCGTGCGCATCACCCACCTGCCCAGCGGCCTGGTCGTGGAATGCCAGGACGACCGCTCGCAGCACCGCAACAAGGCCCAGGCCCTGTCGGTGCTGGCCGCGCGCCTGAAAGACCTACGCGACCGCGAAGCCCAGGCGAAAGAGGCCAGCACGCGCAAGAGCCTCATCGGCACTGGCGACCGCTCGGACCGCATCCGCACCTACAACTTCCCGCAGGGCCGGCTCACCGACCACCGCATCAACCTGACCCTGTACAAACTGAACTTCGTCATGGAAGGCGAGCTGGACGAACTGATCCAGGCCCTCACCGCCGAGCATCAGGCCGAACTGCTCGCCGCCCTGGCCGGGGAAGAGTGAACGGATGAGGCGCGAGACCGACGTTCTCCCCTCCCCCCCGGGGGGAGGGGCCGGGGGAGAGGGCCTGCCGGGCACGGCTC
>JBBIIR010000402.1:0-2202 GCA_037446455.1 Hydrogenophilales bacterium
CCCGCCGGCCGCGGTTTCGCACATTCCACCGAGCTGCTGGCGAGTTCGGCGATGCGTGATTTCGTGCGGGACATCGCCAGCCGCTACCCGGACCGCATCATCATTTTCGACTGCCCGCCGCTGCTGACGACCAGCGAGGCGACGGTGCTGGCCTCCTACATGGGCCAGATCGTCTTCGTCGTCGAGGCCTCGCGCACGCCGCAGGAGGCGGTGAAGGACGCGCTCGCGCATATCGCCGATTGCGAACACGTGGGCATCGTCCTCAACAAGGCGCCCTCGCGCGGCGGCGGCCTCGACTACTACGGCTATGGATACGGGTACGGTTATGGCTACGGCAGTTATGGCGAGTACGGCCAGCAAAAGAAACAGTAGCCCGCCGCTCGTTTTGCTGCTGTTGTTGCCCGCGCTGGCGACGGCGGGCGACTGGGAGATCACCCCGCGGATCGGCCTGGGGCAGAGCTACTCGGACAACCCGGATCTGGTGAGCGGCGGCCAGGCGAAATCGGCCTGGATCACGGAAGTCACGCCGGGCGTCTCCGTCAAGCGCGAGGGTGCCCGCGTGAAGGCGCAGGCGGACTATCGCCTGTCCGGCGTCCTTTCCACCCATGATTCCAGGCGCAACGACCTCTACCATGGCCTCGATGGCAGGGCGAGCGCCGAGCTGGTGGAGGACTGGTTTTATCTGGAAGCCACCGCGCGCATCTCCCAGCAGTTGAAGGAAGGCGCCCGCGCCGGCGACCGGGGTGTGGGCGGCATCGGCGGGGGCCTCGACGTGACGGGCATCAACCGTACCTCCCAGGTGGCCGCCTATTCCCTCAGTCCCTACCTCAAGCGTCGTCTGGGCTCTTTCGCCACGGTCGAAGCGCGGATCACCCTCGACGACGTGATCGCCGAGGATGCGCAAACCGCCGACGGACGTTCCCTCCGCTACCGGCTCGGCGCGGTGAGCGGCAACCTGTATTACCCGCTGACCTGGAATGGAAGTTATGAACGCTCGGATACCCGCAATAGCGGCGGGGCCGACGCCAGCCGGGACCGGGCGAATTTGAACGCCCGTTACGCCCTCAGCCGGAAGTTCGGCCTGCTCGCCCAGGCGGGCATGGAAAAGGACGACTATCCCAACGTCAATGCCGCGCAGCAGGATTACAACTACTACGGCCTGGGCATGTTTTACACCCCCGGCCGGCGCTTCTCCGCGGATGCATACATCAACCACTCCAACAACGCCGGCAACTTCCTGAGCGGCAGCGTCGCGTTCCATCCCACCCCGCGCACCACGCTCAAGGCCAACAGCAGCCAGCGCTCATTTGGCCGCACCTATGGCCTCAATTTCTCCCATCGCACGCGCCAGACCAACTGGACCCTGAACTATCAGGAGGATCTGACCGATTCGCGGCGCCAATTCCTCGAATACATCGGCACGATGTACGCCCATGATTGCGCGGGCATCCTCCGCTATACGAACTCCCCCATTCCGCCTGCCGGCTGTGTGGCCGTGCCCGGCTTGAACCTCAACCTCGCCAACCTCGCCCAGGCGGATGAAACCTTCACCACCAAGGTGCTAAGCGGCGCGGTGACCTACACCAAGCGCCGCAGTACCTTCCTGCTCAGCACCTATCTCAACCAGCGGAGCTTTCAGACCGGCGGCGGCGAGCAGCAGACCTACGGTCTGCAGGGCTCGTGGAATCTGAAGGCCTCGCCGCAGACCACCTACAGCCTGACCGGCGGCTTGTCCAAGGACGAACGCGGCGCGGGAGGGGGCGACGACGACCTGTGGAACCTGGGTGTGTCTCTCACGCACCGCTTGGACGCCAAGACTTCCGCCACCCTGTCCGTACGCCACCAGGAGCGCAGTTCGGACCAGGCGGGCAACAGCTACCAGGAAAACGCCGTGGCGGCGCGCCTCAACATGAGCTTCTGACGATGTACGAGAGCTATTACCACCTGCGCGACAAGCCCTTCCAGCTCAACCCGGATCCGCGCTTCTTCTTCGCCAGCAAGGGCCACAAGCGCGCCTTCGCCTATCTGGAATACGGGCTCTCGCTGGGCGAGGGCTTCATCGTCATCACCGGCGACGTCGGCGCCGGCAAGACGCTGCTGGTCAAGAGCCTGCTGAAGAAGCTGGAGAACGGCAGCTACCTCATCGGCCAACTGGTCAGCACCCAGCTCGACGCCGACGACACCCTGCGCAGCGTCGCCGCC
>JBBIIR010000403.1:0-2181 GCA_037446455.1 Hydrogenophilales bacterium
TTTCACTATCCGGCGCCGTCCTACGCCGCCGATCTGGAGTTGTCCGCATGATCAACGGCTTGCTCAACGGGGTGCGCCGCCTTGGCCACCGCGTGGTGGACATGGTCTGGCGCATGGGCGTGTCGACGCGCTTCTTCCTGCTGCTGCTGCTGCATTCCGGCCAGTGCTTCCGTCGCTTCCATCTGATCATCCGGGAGATTTTTTCCACCGGCGTGCTGTCCCTCATCATCATTCTGGTGTCCGGCCTGTTCGTCGGCATGGTGCTCGGTCTGCAAGGCTACGAGACCCTGCAGACCTACGGTTCTGAGGAAGCCCTGGGCGTTCTCGTGGCCCTCTCCCTGGTGCGCGAACTGGGGCCGGTGGTGGCCGCCCTGCTGTTCGCCAGCCGGGCGGGTTCCGCGATCACCGCCGAGATCGGCCTGATGAAAGCCACCGAGCAGCTGGCGGCGATGGAGATGATGGCGGTGAATCCCATCGCCCGCGTGGTGGCGCCGCGCTTCTGGGGCGGGGTGATTTCCATGCCGCTGCTGGCGGCGCTGTTCTCCGCCATGGGCATCCTCGGCGGCTGGCTGGTGGGCGTGGTGCTCATCGGCGTCGACGAGGGTTCGTTCTGGTCGCAGATGCGGGCGGCGGTGGATTTCAAGGAAGACATTCTCAACGGCGTGATCAAGAGCTTCGTGTTCGGCGTCGCCGTCACCACCATCGCCCTGTTCGAGGGCTATGACGCGCCGCCCACCGCCGAGGGCGTCTCCCGCGCCACCACCCGCACGGTGGTAACCTCTTCCCTGGCCATTCTCGGCCTGGATTTCATTCTCACCGCATTCATGTTCAGTGGAGTCTGATCCATGCAGCGCGCAACCCTCGACCTCTGGGTCGGCTTTTTCGTCGCGGTGGGCCTCGCCGCCCTGTTTTTCCTCGCGCTCAAGGTGGGCGACATGGGCGCCTTCGACAGCGCCAAGACCTACGAGGTGCAGGCGTCCTTCGTCAACATCGGCGGGCTGAAGGCGCGCGCGCCGGTGAAAAGCGCCGGCGTGGTGGTGGGTCGCGTCGGCGATATCAGCTTCGATACGCAGACCTACGAGGCCAGCGTCACCCTCAAGCTGGATGCCCGCTATCCGTTCCCGCGTGATTCGAGCGCCTCCATCATGACCTCGGGCCTCTTGGGCGAACAATATGTCGCCCTGGAGGCGGGCGGGGATGAGAAGATGCTGGCCAACGGCGACCGGCTCAAACTGACCCAGGGCGCCGTGGTCTTGGAAAACCTCATCGGCCAGTTCCTATTCAACAAGGCCGAGGGTGACGGCAAGGCGGAAAATCCGCCTCAATAATGCGACAGTCGCGGGTCGCCCCCCGGGTCGGACCGCGCATGGGGTTGACCCGCCCCGGCTTACTGTGGAAAGTGGGGCGACCACAGACATGAGACAGCAACCATGAATCGAGCAAGCAGATTGTTCCTGGCCGCCGCGCTGGCGCTGATGACGGTGGCCACGCAGGCCCAGGTCGTGGCGCCCGACGTGATGGCGCGCAATACCACCATCGAGGTGTTGAACATCCTCAGGCAGGACAAGGACCTGCGTAACGGCAACAGCCGCAGGATCCTCGCCCTGGTCGAGCAGAAGATCCTGCCCAACTTCGATTTCCGGCAGATGACGCAGCTGGCGGTGGGCCGCAACTGGTCGCGGGCCACCCCGGAGCAGCAAGAGCGGTTGGTGGAGGAGTTCAAGACCCTGCTGGTGCGGACCTATTCGGCTTCCCTGACCAGCGTGCTGGACTACAAGATCGAATTCCTGCCCCTGCGCATGCCGCCCGGCGCCAGCGAGGTGACCGTCAACACCGTGGTCAGCAAGTCCGGCGCTCCGCCGCTGCCCATCGACTATCGCATGGAGCGGCAGGACAACGGCTGGAAGGTATACGACGTGCTGGTGGAAGGCGTGAGCCTGGTCACGGTCTACCGCAACTCCTTCAATACGGAAGTGCGCAAGGGCGGCATCGACGGACTGGTGGCCACGCTCAGCCGGCGCAACCAGCAGCAGGCCGCCGTGGCGGGTCCCTAACGGACATGACTTTGAGAAGAGGCCCCGTAGCATGAAAGTCATGCCCGTTTCCCTCCCTTGCAGGGCGCGCCCCGGACTGCATTCCGGGGACGTTCGGCGGGCGCGGAGCATGCTCCGCGAAACCCCC
>JBBIIR010000404.1:0-2156 GCA_037446455.1 Hydrogenophilales bacterium
CCCCACGGAAGCCGGCTGGAAATCGGCGCATGCCTCGGCATGAAGAACATCGGAAAGCCGTGTGCGGGAAAACCGCATGCACGGTTTGATGAGGGAGGGCAGGCGAGAGCCTGTTCTCTACTCTACCATCTTGGTCATGCCCATGAAGGCGTGCGGCGAGCGCGCGGCGACGATGGCGTCGGCCGCCACCTTGAGGCCGCCGTCGGTGGCGTTCTTGAAGCCGACCGGGCAGGACAGGCCCGAGGCCAGTTGCCTGTGGCTCTGGCTTTCGGTGGTGCGCGCGCCGATCGCGCCCCAGCTCACCAGGTCGCTGATGTACTGCGGACTCAGCAGATCCAGGAATTCGGTGCCCACGGGCAGGCCCAGGGCGAGAATGTCGAGCAGCAGCCGGCGGGCCTTTTCCAGGCCCTCGTTGATGGCGAAGCTGCCGTCCAGGTGGGGGTCGTTGATGTAGCCCTTCCAGCCCACGGTGGTGCGGGGCTTCTCGAAATACACCCGCATCACCAGCAGCAGTTCGCCGGCCAGGTCGCGCGTTCGCTCGATGAGCTCGCGGGCGTAGCGCATGGCCTGGTCGTGGTCGTGGATGGAGCAGGGCCCCACCACGACGATCAGGCGATCATCGTCGCCGTGCAGCACGCGCGAGAGGGCGACGCGGCTCGTCTCCACCGTGCCGCGCGCTGCGGTGTCGGCCGGCAGCCTTTCCTCCAGCAGGGCGGGCGTGATGAGTGGACGCACCGCCTTGATGCGCAGGTCGTCGATGCGGGTGGAGTCGAGGGTAGGGGGGTGGGCGGGCATGATGGGCGGCGTGGAACCTGGCGGAGAGAGGGGGATTCGAACCCCCGATAGTGCAAGCACTATGCCGGATTTCGAATCCGGTGCATTCGACCACTCTGCCATCTCTCCGGGCTTTCCCGCCGGGGGTGGTCAGGGGCGGGAAAGGGCGGCATTCTACCCGTAATGAAGCCGACGATAAAAACATGAGCTGCTGGCGGCGTTTGCGCGGCCTCGCCGTGCTTGCCTGCGTGCTGGGCGCGATGCTCCTGGCCGGGTGTTGGCGCGGCCCCGCGCCGTCCCCCGAGGAGTCCGGGGAGTTGGTGGTGGCGACGCGCAACAGCCCCACCACCTATTTCCTGGACGCGGATGGCAACCCGGCGGGCTTCGAGCACGATCTGGCGACGCTGTTCGCCGAGCGCCAGGGCTGGCGCGTGCGCTTCGAAGTGGCGGATAGCCTGGAGGAACTGTTCGACAGCGTCGCCAGCGGGCGCGCGCATCTCGCCGCCGCCGGCATCACCGCCACGGAGGAGCGGCGCGCCCGCGTGCGTTTCGGGCCCAACTACGGACAGGTGAAGGAATGGGTGGTGTGCCGGCAGGGCCTGAGCGCGCCGGCCGCGGTCAAGGATCTGGTCGGCTTGCGCCTGGAGGTGGTGGCGGGCAGCAGCCATGCCGAGCGCCTGCGCTTCCATCGCCGGCGCCTGCCTGAGCTGCGCTGGACGGAAATGGAGTTGCCCGGCCCGGAGGAACTCATGGAACGGCTCGACATCGGCTTGGGGGATTGCGCGGTGGTCGATTCCGACAGCCTCGACGTGGGCCGCAATTTCCACCCCGGCCTGCGCCCCGCCTTCGTGCTGGAGAGCGCGCAGCCCCAGGCCTGGGTGCTGGGGCGCGGCGTCGATCTGCGCCTGTCGCGCCGGGTGGTCGATTTCTTCAAGAAGCTGGAAGCGGGTGGCGATCTGGTGCGCCTGCGCGAACGCTATTTCGGCCACGTCACCCGGCTCGCCGAGGTGGACGTCCTTGGGGTGCTGGACAAGCGCGCGACCCTGCTGAACGAACTGCGCCCGCATTTCCACGATGCCCAGGCGGAGACGGGGCTGGACTGGCGCCTGCTGGCCGCCATCGGCTATCAGGAGTCGCAATGGGACGCGCACGCCCAGTCGCCCACCGGCGTGCGCGGCCTCATGATGCTGACCCGGCAGACCGCCGATCACCTCGGCGTGAAGGACCGGCTCGACGCGCGCGAGAGCATCCTGGGCGGGGCGCGTTACGTGGTCGAACTGAAAGCCGCGCTGCCGGATACGGTGGCGGAGCCGGATCGCACCTGGATCGCCCTGGCGGCTTACAACATCGGCATGGGGCACCTCAACGACGCCCGCGCCCTG
>JBBIIR010000405.1:0-2148 GCA_037446455.1 Hydrogenophilales bacterium
GTTGCCCTGCCCGGCTCCGAGGAAGCCGTAGCGGCGAAACCGGCAGCGAAAGGGGCAAAAACGCCCGCCGCCAAACCGGCTACCAAACCGGCTACCAAACCGGTCAGCAAACCCGCAACCAGCAAGCCCGCGGGCAAACCGCGCAAGCTGTGCTGGAAGGATGGTCGCCTGGACGTCTGTCCTTGATGGGGGCGATACGCCCCCGCTACCCATCCGGGTAATCCACAGCCCCGCTTATTCCGAGCAAAATACTCAAGTAAAGGCGGCTTGAAATCGCGCCCACCGGCTTCATCTAAGTTCAGCCTTGCCCGCCCGCGCGGCAACAGATTTCCTACCCATCCATATCGAGGCCCCACATGTCGGTTACCGAACAGCAAGTGCATGCGGCACTGAAAGAACTCATCGATCCCAATACCCAGAAGGACTTCATCACCAGCAAGTCGGCGAAGAACATCAAGGTCGATGGCGGCAAGGTCAGCCTGGACGTGGTGCTGCCCTATCCGGCAAAGATGGTCTCCGGCGAGATCCAGGCCATGATCGAAGCCAAGATCAAGAGCGTCCCCGGCGTCGAGAGCGCCAGCGCCGGCGTCACCTGGAAAGTGGTCGCGCACAGCGTGCAGAAAGGCGTGAAGCTGGTGCCCGGCGTGAAGAACATCATCGCCGTCGCCTCCGGCAAGGGCGGCGTCGGCAAGTCCACCACCGCCGTGAACCTGGCCCTGGCCCTGGCCGCCGAGGGCGCCAAGGTGGGCATGCTCGACGCCGACATCTACGGTCCCTCGCAGCCCACCATGCTGGGCATCCACGGCCGCCCGGAATCCCCCGACGGCCAGAACCTGGAACCCATGCTCGGCCATGGCCTGCAGGCCATGTCCATCGGCTTCCTCATCGACGTGGAGACGCCCATGGTCTGGCGCGGCCCCATGGTCACCCAGGCCCTGGAGCAACTGCTCAACAACACCAAGTGGAAGGACCTCGACTACCTGGTGGTGGACCTGCCGCCCGGCACCGGCGACATCCAGCTCACCCTGGCGCAACGCGTGCCGGTCACCGGCGCGGTGATCGTCACCACGCCGCAGGACATCGCCCTCATCGACGCGCGCAAGGGCCTGAAAATGTTCGAGAAAGTGGGGGTGCCCATCCTCGGCGTGGTGGAAAACATGTCCATCCACATCTGCTCCAACTGCGGCCACGAGGAACGCATCTTCGGCGAGGGCGGCGGCGAGCGCATGTGCAAGGACTACGGCGTCGAGTTCCTGGGCGGCCTGCCCCTGGACATCCGCATCCGCGAGGACGCCGACACCGGCAAGCCTTCCGTGGTGGCCGACGCCAACAGCCGCGTCGCCGAGATCTACCGGCAGATCGCGCGCCGCGTGGCGGTGAAGGTGGGCGACCTGGCGGTCGACCACTCCGCCAAGTTCCCCAGCATCGTCATTCAGAACAGCTGAGCTTTGCGGGAAACGGGAAACGGGAAACGTGTTGATGTATCGTGCGTTTCCCTTTTCTCATTTCCCGTTCCCCGCACTATGAGCATCAAATCCGACCAGTGGATCCGCCGCATGGCGGCGGCACACGCCATGATCGAGCCCTTCGAAGCGGGCCAGGTGAAGGCATCGAACGGCCACAAGATCGTCTCCTACGGCACCTCCAGCTACGGCTATGACGTGCGCTGTGCCGACGAATTCAAGGTGTTCACCAACCTCAACCACACCCTGGTGGACCCCAAGCACTTCGACCCCAACAGCTTCGTCGAGGTGAAGGGCGACTCCTGCATCATCCCGCCCAACTCCTTCGCCCTGGCGCGCACCATCGAGTACTTCCGCATTCCGCGCAACGTGCTGGTCGTCTGCCTGGGCAAGAGCACCTACGCCCGCTGCGGCATCATCGTCAACGTCACCCCCCTGGAACCCGAGTGGGAGGGCCATGTGACCCTGGAGTTCTCCAATACCACCCCCCTGCCGGCGCGCATCTACGCCAACGAGGGCGTGGCGCAGATGCTGTTCTTCGAGTCCGACGAGGTGTGCGAGACCTCCTACCGCGACCGCGGCGGCAAGTACCAGGGCCAGACCGGCGTGACGCTGCCGAAAATTTGAAGGTGCGAGGCGTGAGGCGTGAGGCGTAGAATCGTCGCGCCTAACGCCTCACGCCTAA
>JBBIIR010000406.1:0-2140 GCA_037446455.1 Hydrogenophilales bacterium
GCCCTCGCCGCCATCTACGCCCAGCAGGCTCTGGGCTTTTCCACGCGCGATACCCTGGTGCTCATCCTGGCGGTGAATTTCGCGGCGGTGGCGGGATCGCTCGCCTTCGGCCACCTGCAGGACCGGATGGGCCACGTGCCCACCATCGCCCTCACCCTGGCGGGCTGGATCGTCGTCATCGTCCTCGCCTGGAGCGCGACGACGTCGACGGAGTTCTGGGTCGCCGCTCATCTCGCGGGACTTTGCATGGGCGCGGCGCAGGCCGCGGGCCGCGCGCTGGTGGGTTATTTCAGCCCCGCCGGCCGGCAGGCCGAGTTCTTCGGCCTGTGGGGGCTGGCGGTGAAGCTGGCCTCCATCCTCGGCCCCCTGACCTACGGCGCGGTCACCTGGATTTCCGGCGGCGACCATCGCCTGGCCATCCTCATCACCGGCCTCTATTTCGTCGCCGGGCTGCTCCTGCTGGCGGGCGTCGACAGCCGGCGCGGACGGCGTCTGGCGCTGGCGCGCGCGGCTGGTTCATAGCACGGCGGAAGGTTCTGCTGCGCCTGCCGGCGTCTCAGGCCAGGGCTCCCAGCCAGTTGCCGAAACACGCCTCGGAGGCGCAGGGCGAGCAGTCGAGGAAGTCGTCTTCCTCGGCTTCGTAGACGTCGTCCTCGTCCTCGTAATTGCAAGCCATCCGCAAGTCCGGCAGGAATTCCCAATCGCTGATCATGTTTCACGCTCTTTCGATTGAACGGGCGCATCTTCGCGCGTGAGGATGACATTCGCGTGACAAGAAGCCGATGACCACTACGGAGCGCCCGGCTGTGGCGCCATGGCCGCGGGCACATGCTTGGCGCCGGGTCAGCGCGGCGGGGCTTTGTCTGGCGGGGAGGAGGTGGGCGCGGTGCTCTGGCGATACCACCACCAGAGCCCGGCGGCGGCCAGGGTCGCCAGTGCGGCGCGGCGCGTCCAGCGGGCGCGCAGCAAACGGGCGGCGCCGCCGGCCAAGGTGGAAGCCAGCCAGGGCCGGCCGCGAAGGAAGCGCCACAGCCCGGCGGCCAGTTTCAGCAATTGCGGGCGATCGCCGTGCGACGAAGGTCTCAGCAGAAGGCCGGGCAAACCCTGATGGGCGAGAGCGCGCAGGGCCTCCAGGCGATCGGCCAGGGCGAGCCGCTCGGCGGCGGCGCGCGCCTGGAGCAGGTCGCGCCGCAAGGCCCGCTGTTCACGCTCGGCTTGCGCCATCGGTTCCTCCGCTCAGACTGGCGCCCAGGGTTTCCCGGTCCTTGCGCAATTCGTCCCTGGTCTGCGCCAACAGCGCGGGAGCCGCCGCCATTTGTCGCCGGATCATGGCGAGCAACGCGGCGCCGCCGATCAGGTAGGCCAAGGCCAACGCGCCAACCGCCCAAACGCGGGGCCCGTCCCAGAACAGGATCGCAACCCAGAGCGACAGGGAGGTCAGCGCCGCCAGCAGCAGCACTGCCGCCGCCACGCCAAGCACCAGCCAGCGCAGTGCGCGGTCGCGCGCGTCGGCGAGTTCGATGGATGCAAGCTCACCGCGCGTGGCGAGGAGCGCCACGCCCTGGACCAATAAGGCGCGCAACGACGCGCCGGTACCCGCGCGGCTTTGCGATTCCGCCGTCATGGGGCCGGTGCGGGAATCAACGGCGGTTGATGAGCAGGCCGATGCACACGCCGATGCCGGCGGCGATGCCGACCGCTTTCCACGGATGCTCGTGCACCCAGTGATCGGTCGCATGCGCCGCATGCTTGGTGCCGTCCACCACGCGGTGTTCGATATCGATGAGCCGTTCCTTGGCGCTGGCGATGGCGGTCTGCGCCCGCCTGCGCAATTCGGCGGCCTGTTCGCTGCTGGCCTGCGCGGCCTGCTTCAGCAGATCCTCGGCATCGGCGAGCACGACATTGATGTCGGCCATCAGGTGTTCCTTGGTCACGCGTTCCATCATTTCTCCTTCCTTGTGATTGAGTCCTACGATTTCAGCGTAGTGGCTGATCGGGTGATCGACAAGATGCCGATACGGAGGGGCGAGGATAGTTCAAGCGGCACGCCCGGACTATCGGTATTTCCTTACACGGGTTGGGAAAAGCGCGCCGGTTGGATCGGGGTTTGACCCGGATCGACCCCGTTGGCCATACTCGC
>JBBIIR010000407.1:0-2123 GCA_037446455.1 Hydrogenophilales bacterium
GGCGCTGGCAGGCTTCGACCTGGGCCTGCACAAGTTCGATGAGACCTTCGGCCCCATCGCCGCCGAGCACCGCATGGAGTGGCGCCTGTCGCTGTCCAGCGTGAAGCCGCGCATGGCCATCTTCGTTTCCAAGTTCGACCACTGCCTGGCCGACCTGCTCTACCGCCACCACGCCGGCGAGCTGTATTGCGACATCCCGCTGATCCTCAGCAACCACCCGGACACCCACTGGCTGGCGGAGACCTACAAGATTCCCTTCCAGCACATCCAGGCGAGCAAGGACAACAAGCCGGAGGCGGAAGCCCAGCAACGCGCCCTGCTGCAAGCCCACCACGTGGACTTCTTTGTCCTGGCCCGCTACATGCAGGTGCTGTCGCAGGATTTCATCCGCCACTACCCCAACCGCATCATCAACATCCACCACTCCTTCCTGCCCGCCTTCCACGGCGCCAAGCCCTACCAGCGCGCCTTCGAGCGCGGCGTGAAGCTGATCGGCGCGACCAGCCACTACGTCACCGAGGTGCTGGACGACGGCCCCATCATCGAGCAGGACGTGACCCGCATCAGCCACCGCGACGACCTCGACAACCTGGTGCAGAAAGGCGCCGACCTGGAGAAGGTGGTGCTGTCGCGGGCGGTGAAGTGGCACATCGACAACCGCATCCTGGTCTACGGCAACAAGACGGTGGTGTTCGATTGAGAGGCTGTGAGAAATGCCAATTTCCTGGATTCCCGCTTTCGCGGGAATCCAGGAAATTCAAGGGGTTACAAAGTCTCTGGATCCCCGCTTTCGCGGGGATGACCCCCGGTCTTGAAGCCGTTCGCAAAAATTCACAGGTTCTGAGCGTCATCGGAAGTTCAAGACGGCGCGAAATAATCCGATAGCAAGAAAAATCCCGGAGCGTCCATGAAAACCATCCTCATCACCGGCGGCGCCGGCTACATCGGCTCGCACGCCTGCGTCGAATTCCTCGAAGCCGGCTACGACGTCGTCGTGCTCGACAACCTGTGCAACAGCAGCCCGGAATCCCTGCGCCGGGTGCGCGAGCTCACCGGCCTGGACTTCCCCTTCGTCGAGGGTGACATCCGCGACCGCGCCCAGCTCGACCAGCTTTTCCGCGACCACGACATCGACGCGGTGATCCATTTCGCCGGCCTGAAGGCGGTGGGCGAGTCGGTGGAGAAGCCCCTGTTCTATTACGACAACAACATCGCCGGCAGCGTCACCCTGTTCGAGGCCATGCAGGCGGCGGGCGTGAAGACCATCGTCTTCAGCTCCTCCGCCACGGTCTACGGCGATCCGGCCAGCGTGCCCATCCGCGAGGATTTCCCGGTGGGCGGCACCACCAATCCCTACGGCACCAGCAAGCTGTTCATCGAGAAGATCCTGCAGGACGTCGCCATCGCCGATCCGGCCTGGTCCATCGCCCTGCTGCGCTACTTCAACCCGGTGGGCGCCCACAGGAGCGGCCGCATCGGCGAGGACCCGCGCGGCATCCCCAACAACCTGATGCCCTACATCGCCCAGGTGGCGGTGGGCCGGCGCGAATACCTGAACGTGTTCGGCGACGACTATCCGACCCCGGACGGCACCGGCGTGCGCGATTACATCCATGTGGTGGACCTGGCCCAGGGCCACGTCAAGGCGGTGGAAAAGTTGGCTGAAGGTCCCGGCGTGCGCGTCTGGAACCTGGGCACCGGACGCGGCTACAGCGTCGTGGAGATGGCCCAGGCCTTCGCGCAGGCCAGCGGCCGGCCGGTGCCCTACCGCTTCGCGCCGCGCCGCGCCGGCGACATCGCCCAGTGCTGGGCCGACCCCGCCAAGGCGGAACGCGAACTGGGCTGGAAGGCTCGCTTCGGCCTGGAAGACATGTGCGCCGACACTTGGCGCTGGCAGTCGGCCAATCCCAACGGATTCGAAGGAGAACAAGCATGATCCTGGTCACCGGCGGCGCCGGCTTCATCGGCGCGAATTTCGTGCTCGACTGGCTGCGGCTCAACGACGAACCCATCCTCAACCTGGACAAGCTGACCTACGCCGGCAATCTGGAGAACCTGGCGAGCCTGCAAGGCGACCCCCGCCATGTCTTCGTCCAGAGCGACATCGGCGACCGCGACCTGGT
>JBBIIR010000408.1:0-2112 GCA_037446455.1 Hydrogenophilales bacterium
AACCCCCCTTTTTGAAAGGGGGGACATCGTCCCGGAACACCATGCCCCTGCTCGAACTGATCTGCCCGGCCGGCAGCCTGCCCGCCCTCAAGGCCGCCGTCGACCACGGCGCCGACGGCGTCTACCTGGGCCTCAAGGACAACACCAACGCGCGCAATTTCGCCGGCCTCAATTTCGACGAGAAGTCGCTGAAGGAAGGCATCCGCTACGCGCAAGGCCGGGGCCGCAAGGTGCTCATGGCCCTCAACACCTATCCCCAGCCCGACACCCTGCCGCGCTGGCACAAGGCGGTGGATACCGCCGCCGAGCTGGGCGTGAACGCCATCATCCTGGCCGACCCCGGCCTCATGGCTTACGCGCGGAAGACCCATGCGCATCTGCGCCTGCATCTCTCGGTGCAGGGCTCGGCCACCAGTTACGAAGCGGTCAACTTCTACCGCGAGCGCTTCGGCATCCAGCGCGCCGTGCTGCCGCGGGTGCTGTCCCTGCCCCAGGTGGAAAACGTGGTCGACCACACCGACGTGGAGATCGAGCTGTTCGGCTTCGGCGGCCTCTGCGTCATGGTGGAAGGCCGCTGCCTGCTGTCCTCCTACGCCTGCGGCGACTCGCCCAACACCTTCGGCGCCTGTTCCCCCGGCCACGCCGTGCGCTGGGAACAGACCGCCCAGGGCATGGAAACCCGGCTCAACGGCGTGCTCATCGACCGCTACGCCGACCACGAAAAGGCCGGCTACCCAACCCTGTGCAAGGGCCGCTTTTCCGTGCAGGGCGAGACCTACTACGCCCTGGAGGAACCCACCAGCCTGAACAGCCTGGAGATGCTGCCGGAAATGGCGCGCATGGGCATTGCCGCCGTCAAGATCGAAGGCCGCCAGCGCAGCCCCGCCTACGTCGCCCAGGTCACCAAGGTCTGGCGCGCCGCCATCGATGCCGTGAAACGCTCACCCGAACAGTTCAAGGCCCTGCCCGCCTGGATGGCGGAACTCGCCAAGGTGTCGGAAGGCAGCATGAACACCCTGGGCGCCTACTACCGGCCGTGGAAGTGACCCCATTCCGTCATTCCCGCGCAAGCGGGAATCCAGGATATTCATCTGATCAGTCCCACCCTCTGGATTCCCGCCTGCGCGGGAATGACGAACCATCATGAAGCTCAGCCTAGGCCCCCTCCTCTACTACTGGTCCCGCGAGGACACCCTGGCCTTCTACGAGGCCGCCTTGGGCTGGCCGGTGGACATCGTCTACCTGGGCGAGACGGTCTGTTCGCGCCGGCATCTGCTGCGCCTGCCGGACTGGATCGAACTGGCCGAGCGATTCACCGCCGCCGGCAAGCAGGCGGTGCTGGCCAGCCAGACCCTGATCGAGTCCGAATCCGACCTCAAGGCCCTGCGCAAGTTGGTCGCCGACGCGCGTTTCCTGGTGGAAGCCAACGAATGGGGCGCGGTGCGCCTGCTGGCGGAAGCCAAGCGCCCCTTCGTCGCCGGCCCCACCCTGAACGCCTACAACCCGGACACCCTGGCCCTGCTGGCGCAACTGGGGGCGGTGCGCTGGGTGCCGCCGGTGGAGATGCCGCGCGACATGCTCGCCGCCATGCCGGTTCCGGCGGGCATGCAGACCGAACTGTTCGCCTACGGCCGCCTGCCCCTGGCCTTCTCCGCGCGCTGCTTCACCGCCCGCCACTACAACCTGCAGAAGGACGACTGCCAGTTCCGCTGCATCGACCATGCCGACGGCCTGGTGCTGGCCTCCCGCGAGGGCGAGGATTTCCTCGCCATCAATGGCATTCAGACCCAGTCCGCCAAGGTCATGAGCCTGGCCCATCGTTTGCACGAATTGAACGCGGCGAAGGTGGACGTGCTGCGCATCTCGCCCCAATCCCGCCACACGGAACGGATTGTCTCCGTGTTCCGCGCCCTGCTGGACGAATCCCTCGCCCCCGCCGACGCCCCCGCCAAACTCGCCGCCTTCATGCCCGCCCAACCCTGCGACGGCTACTGGCTGGGCGAGGCCGGCATGGCCTATTCAGGACTGAGTGTCGAGTAACGAGTACCGAGAAAACCATGCATCACCCAGCACTCAGTCCTCAGTCCTCAGTCCTCAGTCCTCAGTCCAGTG
>JBBIIR010000409.1:0-2097 GCA_037446455.1 Hydrogenophilales bacterium
CGGCGTGCCCCATTCGCGCGTGGTCTCGCCCGGCCACTTGTTGGTGGCGTCGATGCCCATCTTCGAACCCAGGCCGGAGACCGGGCTGGCGAAATCGAGATAGTCGATCGGCGTGTTCTCCACCAGCAGGGTGTCGCGCGCCGGATCGACGCGGGTGGTGAGCGCCCACATGACGTCGTTCCAGTCGCGCACGTTGACGTCCTCGTCGGTCACCAGGATGAACTTGGTGTACATGAACTGGCGCAGGAAGCTCCAGATGCCGAACATCACCCGCTTGGCGTGGCCGGGGTACTGCTTCTTCATGCTCACCACCGCCATGCGGTAGGAGCAGCCTTCCGGCGGCAGGTAGAAGTCGGTGATCTCGGGAAACTGCTTTTGCAGCAGGGGCACGAACACCTCGTTGAGGGCGACGCCGAGGATGGCCGGCTCGTCCGGCGGCTTGCCGGTATAGGTGGAGTGGTAGATGGGGTCGCGGCGCAGGGTGATGCGCTCGACGGTGAAGACCGGGAAGGTCTCCTGCTCATTGTAGTAGCCGGTGTGGTCGCCGAAGGGGCCTTCCAGGGCGGTTTCACCCGGGTGGATGACGCCTTCCAGGACGATCTCGGCGCTGGCCGGCACCCGCAGCTCCGAGCCCAGGGCCTTCGCCACTTCCGTCTTGGCGCCGCGCAGCAGGCCGGCGAACTGGTATTCGGAGAGGGAATCCGGCACCGGCGTCACCGCCCCCAGGAGGGTGGCGGGGTCGGCGCCGAGCGCCACGCACAGCGGAAACGGCTGGCCCGGATGCCTCGCCTGGAATTCGCGGAAATCGAGGGCGCCGCCGCGATGCGCCAGCCAGCGCATGATGAGCTTGTCGCGGCCGATCACCTGCTGCCGGTAGATGCCGAGGTTCTGGCGCGGCTTGTGCGGCCCCTGGGTGATGACCAGGCCCCAGGTGAGCAGGGGGCCGACGTCGCCGGGCCAGCAGGTCTGGATGGGCAGGCGCGAGAGGTCGACGTCCCGGCCTTCCCACACCGCCTCCTGGCAGGCGGGGGAGCGCACTTCCCTGGGGCTCATGTTGAGCACCTGCTTCAGCACCGGCCATTTGTCCCAGGCGTCCTTGAGGCCCTTCGGCGGCTCCGGTTCCTTCAGGTAGGCGAGCAGCCTGCCGATCTCGCGCAGCTTGGCCGGATCCTCCTCGCCCATGCCCAGGGCCACCCTTCGCACCGTGCCGAACAGGTTGGCCAGCACCGGCATGGCGTGGCCCTTCGGCTTTTCGAACAGCAGGGCGGGCCCGCCTGCGCGCAGCACGCGGTCGCCGATCTCGGTCATTTCCAGATGCGGGTCCACCTCGGCGCGGATGCGCTTGAGTTCGCCGCGGGCTTCGAGTTGGGCGATGAAGTCGCGCAGGTCGGCGTAACGCATGGGCGTGCTTAACGTGAAAGTCGCCTCGGCGACTCTCGAAGCTCCCCTCTCCCGCAAGCGGGAGAGGGGTTGGGGGTGAGGGAAACGGACATGACTTTCATGCTTCGGGGCGTCTTACAAAGTCATGTCCGTTCGGGCCTCGGCCGGGACGAAGGCGAAGCGGCCGTCCTGTTCGCGGAAGTGGCCGAGCATGCGGCCGGCATCCTCGGGGGCTTGCTTGAATTCCTGTACCCGGCATGACGTGGTGCTGACCGCGAAATGCCGCTGCTCGACGCGCAGGATGAAGATCGGTTCGGCGTACGCCTCCGGCGCCTGGAACAGGGCGGGCTCCGCCTTGCGCGGCACATCGCGGATGCGCAGGCCGCCGTTGCAGTCGGGCATGCGGATCGCCACCACGTCGAGGTTCAGCGTGCTCTGCCAGGGCCAGTCCTGCAGGCGGATCAGGGTGATGGCGTGGTCCTCTCCGGCCAAGGTGTAGGAGGCGGAGTCCTGCATGCAGCCGGTGAGGGAAAGGACGAGCGGCAATGCGTAAAGCGGGGGGAAGGTGGGCTGGATCATGGCATCGCGTCCACGAAATAGGTGCTCGTTACCGTGAAAGTCGCACGGCGACTTCTCGAAGCTCCCCTCTCCCGCAGGCGGGGCGAGAGGGGAATTCGGAATGCACAGCATTCCGCCCTCGCAGCCGGCTGGCGATGC
>JBBIIR010000410.1:0-2090 GCA_037446455.1 Hydrogenophilales bacterium
CATCGAGCTGCCACCAGGCGCCGGCGGGCGCGTGCCGGGCGCGGGGGATGAGGCGTTGGCGATCGGCGGGGATATCCGGATCCAGGGCCAGGATGTCGCCGTCTCCGGGTTGCACGATCTCGGCCGGAGGGGTCGCCGCGTTCCAGCCCGCGCCGGCGGGTTCGCTGCCGCGCAGGAACCATTCCCGGCGCGGCGTTTCGCCGGGCGGCGCGACGCGCGCGCGCACCAGTCCGGCCGGGGCCTTGGGCGCACCGGAGGGGATGCCGGCATGCAGATGGCCGAGGATCGCCGCCCAGGCCGGCGCGGCGCCGCTGATACCGGAAACGTCGCGCATCGGCGCGCCGGAAAAGTTGCCCACCCAGACCCCGACCGTGTAGCGCGAGGAAAAGCCCACGCACCAGTTGTCGCGCATGTCCTTGCTGGTGCCGGTCTTCACCGCGCTCCAGAAGCGGGTGGCGAGGGGATTCTCGAGGCCGAAGGTGAGGGCCCGCGCCTGGCGGTCGGAGAGGATGTCGGCGACCAGAAACGCGCTCTCGCGACCGCCGGCGCGCGTGCTCTCGCCGCGGGGCGCGTCGGCGCTCAGACGCAGCGGGCCGAGGACGCCGCCGTTGGCCAGGGCGCGATAGGCGTTCACCAGTTCCTCCAGGCTGACATCGAGGCTGCCCAGGGCCAGGGCGTAACCGTAGTAATCGGCGGCTTCCGGGACGTCGAAGCCGAAGCCGGCCAGTCTTGCCGCGAAGGGTTCCAGGCCGACCAGGCGCAGGGTGCGCACGGCGGGGATGTTGAGGGAGCCGGCCAGGGCCGCGCGCAGGCTGACCAGGCCGCGATGCGTGTGATCGTAGTTGCGCGGCGCATAGCCGCCGCTCGGCGTGGCGATGGCCAGGGGCGCGTCCTCGATGGCGGAGGCGGCGGTGAGCAGACCCTGCTCCAGGACCAGGCCGTAGAGGAAGGGCTTCAGGGTGGAACCGGCCTGGCGCTTGGCGGTCACCCCGTCGCTGTGCGGCGAGGGCGAGGAGGCCGCGCTGACGCTGGCGTAGGCCAGCACCTCGCCGCTGGCGTTATCGACCACCAGGGCGGCGGCATCCTCGACGTTGCGCGCGCCCAGGTAGGCCAGTTGCTCGCGCAAGGCGGCGACGACGAAGCGCTGGAGATCGGCGTCCAGGGTGGTGTTCAGCCCCCCTTTTCTTGCATGCGCGGACAACACCGCATCGGGCGTGGTTTCGTTGAGCACGCGTTGCGCCAGATGCGGGGCCAGGTCCGCCGCCGGCAACACCGGCACGCGGCCTCCCAGGGCTTGCAGGGTGAGCCGCCGCAGCCGGGGGCAGGCGGTCTCCAGGCGGCTGCCCTGGGCGAGGGCGCAGACCCGCCGCGCCACCGTATCCGCCCGGGCGTTGGGCGCGCGGAGGAGGGCGGCGAGGATCAGGGACTCGGCCTCGCTCAATCCCGCCGGCCGCTTGTCGAAGAGGCCGCGGGCGGCGGCGTCGATGCCCGTCAGCTCGCCGCGGAAACCGGCCAGGTTGAGGTAGGCCTCGAGGATTTCCGTCTTCTTCCAGGTGGCTTCCAGTTGTCGCGCGGCGCGCATCTGCTCCCATTTCTCGCCGAGGTCGCGGCGCCCCGCGCGGCCACGCAGGCGGGGCTCGAGCAGGGCGGCCAGCTGCATGCTGAGGGTGGAGGCGCCGCGCGGTTTCTCCGCCCGCCAGTTGGACAGCGCGGCCTTGCCGGCGGCCAGCCAATCCACCCCGGCATGGCTGAAGAAGCGTTGATCCTCGGCGCGCAGCAGGGCGGCGAGGAAGGCGGGAGAGACCTCGTCCAGGGGAGTCCAGTCGGTACGCCGCGCGCCGCGATCGACACGCATCTCCTGCAGCAACCGTCCATGCCGGTCGAGCAGGCGCGCCTCGGAGGAGCGCCAGGCCGCGCGCACCTCGGCCGGTCCGGGCAAGGCCCGCGCCGCGCAGACCAAGGACATCGCCGCGAGCGCCAGGCCGCATAGCCAGGAAGCTGAACGTGGGCAAGCGAATCTCATGCGCGGGGCGGCGAACGCAGTGGGAAGACGGGAGGATTATGCGGATATCGGCGACCGGGCACAGGCC
>JBBIIR010000411.1:0-2086 GCA_037446455.1 Hydrogenophilales bacterium
CACCTGCTCACCGACGTCGGCATTCCAAGCGTTGCCATCGACCGCGGCGGCCAGGTGACTTACCACGGGCCCGGCCAGATCGTCGCCTACCTGTTGCTGGACCTGCGCCGCCTGGGCTACGGCGTGCGCGAACTGGTGCGGCGCATCGAGCAGGCGGTGATCGACCTGCTGGCGGAGCATGGCGTGCGAGGCGAGCGCCTGGCCGGCGCGCCCGGCGTCTACGTCGGCGGCGCCAAGATCGCCGCCCTCGGCCTGCGCGTGAAGCAGGGTTGCACCTACCATGGCCTGGCGCTGAACGTCGACATGGACCTCGCCCCCTACCGCGCCATCAATCCCTGCGGCTACGCCGGCATGGCGGTCACCCAGCTCAGCGATCTCGTGCCGAAAGTCAGCATGCGGGAGGTCGAGGCGGCGCTGGCGCGAGGCTTGCTCGAGAGGATTTACGGCGGCTGATGGCGAGGGGGGATGCGTGCTGGATTCCCGCTTCCCCTGGGCTTCCGGAACGACCGCGACTCCGCGCCGGGAAGGCGCGGAGAGTCGGGTTACTTCGCGGGCGCCGGCGCGGCCGGCATGGCGGGCATCGCCTGCAACAGCTTCAATAGCATGGCCGGGTCGATGGCCGGCGCCATCTGCGGCACCTGCTGCATGTTCATCATCTGCCCCCAGCTGCCATAGGTGCGCGGGTCAACGCCGGCGCCCATCCAGTTCATGTACAAATTGGGGTTGATCGGCGCCATCATCGCGTTCACCGCGCCGGGACCCATGGGCGCCTGCATCCAGTTGCCGTATAGGCCGGGATTCATCATCTGCATGGCCGGCGACCACATCTGCGGGCTGAGCGGCGCCTGCAGCCAGTTGCCATACATGGCGGGACTGGCGGCCATGCCGGCCATCGCCCCAAGCATCCTGGGATCCATGCCCGCCCCCATCCATTTCATGGCGATGGCGGGATCGCCGAACTGCATGTAGTTCTGCATGCCCGCCGGATTCATCAATCCGCCCAGCATGCGCACGTAGGTTGCCGGATCCATGCCCATCTGGGCGAGGGCGGCGCTGGTATTGGGGTTGGACATGGCATTGGCCCAGGCCATGAAGGCCTGCGGATCCCTGAACGCGGCCGTGTTACGGGTCGGGTCCAGCATCTGTTTGGCCAGGGCATCGGCGGAGGCGGGAACGGTCGCGGCAGCGGGGTCGGCGGCAAAGGCCGGCAGGGCGGCGAGGCACAGCAGGGGGATCAGGGATTTCATGGGGTTTCCTTTCGGAATACAACGGTCGGGAAGGCCGGCGCCGGAGGAGAGGGAAGCATGGCGCCGGAAGAGAGCCAGCGTGGAATCGGTGCCGGACCGCGGAACTTCGCGGCGTCGGGCTTGCGCATGGTGACAGATTATGAATGGTGGGGCTTGGGTTTCGGCGATCGGGCAGCGATCCTCAAGCACGCAAAGGCTGTCGACCAATCAGGTGCAGAGCCGACAACCCACCTGGATAGAGGGGGAGTTGCTGCGGCAACGAACTTCGAGCGGTGCAGTTGAGGACTGGTCGATGCGCCGCGATTTCGCGTTCCATCGTCGCCTCAGTGCTTCCCGGTACTGCCGAATCCCCCCTCGCCACGGTCGCTGGCGGCGAAATCCTCCACCACCCGGAATTCCGCCTGCACCACCGGCACGATGACCATCTGCGCGATGCGTTCGAAAGGCTGCACGGTGAAGGCTTCCTGGCCGCGGTTCCACAGCGAGACCATGAGCTGGCCCTGGTAGTCGGAGTCGATGAGGCCGACCAGGTTGCCCAGCACGACGCCGTGCTTATGGCCGAGGCCGGAGCGCGGCAGGATCATGGCGGCGTAGCCGGGGTCGGCCAGGTGCATGGCGAGGCCGGTGGGGATCAATTGGGTTTCGCCGGGGTTGAGCACCACCGGCGTGTCCAGGCAGGCGCGCAGGTCGAGGCCGGCGCTGCCGGCGGTGGCGTAGTGGGGGGGGTGCTGGCGGACGCGCTCGTCCAGGATTTTCAGGTCGACGTGCATGGGATCACTGGTAACGGGTGTTGTAGAGCTGGGCGATGTGGGCGATAAGCCGGCGCGCCTGGGTGCGCT
>JBBIIR010000412.1:0-2083 GCA_037446455.1 Hydrogenophilales bacterium
AATGACGAAAATCTGAAAGGAACCTCATCCCATGTCCGCCCACGACATCCGCTCCGCCGAACGTCCCCCCTTCGACACCATCCTGCAATCCATGGCCGACTACGTCATGGACTACGACGCCAGCCAGTCCCGGCTTGCCATGGAGACCGCGCGCTACTGCCTGATGGATTCCCTGGCCTGCGCCCTGATGGCCCTGGACTACCCGGAGTGCAGCAAGCTGCTGGGCCCCGTGGTGCCCGGCGCCAGCCTGCCCGGCGGCACCCGCGTACCCGGCACGTCCTATGAGCTCGACCCGGTCAAGGCCGCCTGGGACATCGGCTGCCTGGTGCGCTTCCTCGACTTCAACGACACCTGGCTGGCCGCCGAATGGGGCCACCCCTCCGACAACCTGGGGGCCATCCTCGGCATCGCCGACTGGATGTCGCGCAAGCGCGTGGCGGAAGGCCGGGCGCCCCTGAAGATGAAGGACGTGCTCGAGGCCATGATCCTGGCCCATGAGATCCAGGGCGTCACCGCGCTGGAGAACGCCTTCAACCGGGTCGGCCTGGATCACGTCATGCTGGTGCGCATCGCCTCCACCGCCGTCGCCGCGAAAATGCTGGGCGGCAGCCGGGAGGAAGTGCTCAACGCCATCTCGCATTCCTGGGTCGATGGCTGCAGCTTGCGCACCTACCGCCACGCCCCCAATACCGGCTCGCGCAAGTCCTGGGCCGCCGGCGACGCCAGCTCGCGCGGCGTGCGTCTGGCCATGATCTGCCTGACCGGCGAGATGGGTTGCCCCTCGGCGCTCACCGCCAAGACCTGGGGCTTCCAGGACGCCCTGTTCCGCGGCAATGCACTGAAATTCAGCCAGCCCTTCGGCAGCTACGTGATGGAGAACATCCTGTTCAAGATCAGCTTCCCCGCCGAATTCCACGCCCAGACCGCGGTGGAATGCGCCCTCGCCCTGCATCCCCAGGTGAAGGACCGCATCGACCAGATCGAACGCATCGAGATCGAGACCCAGGAGGCGGGCTGCCGCATCATCGACAAGACCGGCCCCATGAACAACTACGCCGACCGCGATCACTGCATCCAGTACATGGTGGCCGTGCCCCTGATCAAGGGCAGCCTGACCGCCGACGACTACACTGACGCCGGCGCCGCCGACCCGCGCATCGATCACCTGCGCGCCCTCACCACGGTCAAGGAAAACCCCCGCTTCTCGCGGGAATACCTGGAAGCCGACAAGCGCTACATCGGCAACAGCGTGCAGGTCTTCTTCAAGGACGGCAGCAGCACGGAGAAGGTCAGCGTCGACGCCCCCATCGGCCACCGCCTGCGCCGCGCCGAGGGTATTCCCGTCCTGGTGAAGAAGTGGGAGGCCGCCATCGCCGCCAGGTTGTCGCCGAAGAAGTGCGCCGCGCTGAACGCGATGTGCGCCGACCAGACCGGCTTCGAGGCGGTGTCGGTGCAGGAGTTCATGGCCCTGATGGCGGTTTGAGCGAGACGCCGGGCGCGGCAAGCCGGAACGGATCCGGTGCCGCGCATGTGTGCGCCGCTGGCGGGAGTGGGTGTGTCGGCCTAAGTCGGCTGGATGGGTTTCAGAGCGGGCGTACTTCCAGGCAGCCCTTGGCCAGATGCGAGCGCAGCCGCTTGTAGATGTCAGGGTCGAACGCAGACGGCGCGGAACGTTCCAGCAGGTCGCGCAGCCCGGCTTCGTCGCGGGCGCTGCCAAGGTGGCGCCAGCCATCGATCACATGTACCTCCTCACGGTGCGGCATTTCGTCTCGCTCCACCAGCCCGATACGTCCGGGGTAAGGCCATTCCGGCAGCCTGATGCGGCCAAAAGCGGCCATCAGGCGGGCGCTGCGCAGGCCGATGGCTTTCTTGCCGACGCAGGCGCCGGTGGTTTCCAGGTCGATGAAGGCGAGGCGTTCGGGAATCATCACTGCATTCGCGCGCGGGAGGGCGTGCAAGGTAAATCGTGGGGACGCATCTGGAGGCTATTCTTGAAGTGATTTCGCAGGAGAGAGGGAGAAGCGCTTCTCGTGAAACAAGCTTTGTGGATTGTCCACGACTCATGTGGATAAGCTTGTGGACA
>JBBIIR010000413.1:0-2081 GCA_037446455.1 Hydrogenophilales bacterium
CCTGGGAACAGTGGGGCGTGGATTGCGTGCACCACTTCCGCGGCATGTTCGCCTTCGCCCTGTGGGACCGGAAGCAACAGGTGTTCTTCCTGGCCCGCGACCGGCTGGGGGTGAAGCCCCTGCACTACGCCGTCACCGACGAGGGCTTCCTGGTGTTCGGCTCCGAGCTGAAGACTCTCACCGCCTGGCCGGGCTTCCGCCGCGACATCCTGGACGAGGCGGTGGAGGACTACTTCAGCTATGGCTACGTGCCCGAGCCCCGCACCATCTACAAGTCGGCCCTGAAGATGCCGCCGGGCCATCGCCTGCTCATCCGCCGGGGCCAGCCGGTGCCCGCGCCGGAGGAATACTGGGACGTGCCCTTCCGGCCACTGGGGCCGATCAGCCTGGAAGACGCCCAATCCGAGTTCATCGAGCGCTTCCGCGAGGCGGTGAAGATCCGCATGGTCGCCGAGGTGCCTTTGGGCGCCTTCCTCTCCGGCGGCGTCGATTCCTCCGCCGTGGTGGCCATGATGGCGGGCATCAATGCACAACGCGGCGACCACCCGGTGAAGACCTGCTCCATCGCCTTCCCCGATCCCAAGTACGATGAATCCGCCTACGCCAAGCAGGTGGCGGACCGCTACCACACCGACCACCACATCAATATGGTGGAATCCGACGACATCGGCCTGGTGGATGAACTCGCCCGCCTGTACGACGAGCCCTACGCCGACTCCTCCGCCATGCCCACCTACCGGGTCTGCCAACTGGCGCGCAAGGACGTGACCGTGGCCCTGTCCGGCGACGGCGGCGACGAGAATTTCGCCGGCTACCGGCGCTACCGCTGGCATGCCTACGAGGAGCGCATGCGCCGCCTCATGCCCTACGGCCTGCGCAAGCCCCTGTTCGGTTTCCTGGGCTGCGCCTATCCCAAGGCGGACTGGGCGCCCAAGGTATTGCGCGCCAAGACCACCTTCCAGGCCATGGCCCGCGACACGGTGGAAGGCTATTTCCACGGCGTCTCCATCATGGGCGACGACCTGCGCGACAAGGTCTTCAGTGCCGCCTTCAAGAAGCGCCTGAACGGCTACCGCGCGGTGGAGGTGCTGCGCCGCCATCACGCTCATTCCCCGGTGCGCGACGGCGACGCCGTCTCCCAGGTGCAGTACCTGGACATGAAAACCTACCTGGTGGGCGACATCCTCACCAAGGTGGACCGCGCCAGCATGGCCCACGCCCTGGAGGTGCGGGTGCCCTTCCTGGACCACAAGCTGATGGAATGGGTGTCCGGCCTGCCGGCGGGCTACAAGCTCAAGGGCGCGGAGGGCAAGTACATGCTGAAGAAGGCCCTGGAACCGCATCTGCCGCACGACATCATGTACCGCCGCAAGATGGGCTTCTCCATCCCCCTCGCCGAATGGTTCCGCGGGCCGCTGAAGGACAAGCTCAACGCCGCCCTCACCTCGCCGCGCATGGCCGACACCGGCCTGTTCGACATGGCCTTCCTGCGCCGCATGGCCGACGACCACGCGCGCGGCCGGCGCGACCACAGCGCTTCCCTGTGGTCGCTGTATATGTTCGAGGCTTATTTGCGCCAACAGGAAATGCCGACCGCGTCTGACTGACCGCTTGGTCACATGCCTTCGCCCAACCTCGACAACGTCCGTATCGACCCAGGCAAGATGACGGGCTATGTCGTCGGAGAATGCGATGAAACCGCTTGATGTCGTTGCCACCCTGGAAGACCTGCCGGCCAGTCGTCTGACCAAGGGGCAAGTCGGCACGATTGTGGAAGTGCTCTCGACGGGGATGTACCTGGTCGAATTTGCCGACCTGAACGGTGTGGCTTATGCCATCGAACCCATTCCCGGAGACAATCTCATGCCGCTTCGGCATGCCCCAGCCTTGGCCGCCTAACTGTCTTGCCGCATCCTTGACCCTCCGAATTTTCCACGTCTTCGAACATTCCCCGTCACCACGGCGATCAAACGGAGTCATACATGGCCAGTGAAATGCACAGAATCACTATGGACCCCGCAATTTGCGGGGGGCGCCCCTGTATCCGCAAGACCCGAGTCAGGGTGAAGGATGTCCTCGAC
>JBBIIR010000414.1:0-2073 GCA_037446455.1 Hydrogenophilales bacterium
TCAAGGATACCTACGCGCCCCTGCTGCGCCCCAGCCACCAGGTCATGAGCCCCGACTGGCGCCACGCCGAGGACGGCGAGTCGGCCGAGGCCTACGCCCTGCGCGCCGCCGCCAGCCTGGAGGACTTCCTCGCCGAATGCGCCGACACCACCGCGGCGGTCATCCTCGAACCCCTGGTGCAGGGCGCCGCCGGCATGGCCATGCACCACCCCGTCTATCTGGCCAGCGCGCGGGAGAGTTGCGACCGCCACCGCGTCCACCTCATCGCCGACGAAATCGCCGTCGGCTTCGGTCGCACCGGCACGCTGTTCGCCTGCGAACAGGCGGAGATGCGTCCGGATTTCCTGTGCCTGTCGAAGGGCATCACCGGCGGCTATTTACCCCTCTCCTGCGTGCTCACCACCGACGCCGTGTACGCCGCCTTCTACGACGACGCCACCGCGCGCGGCTTCCTGCACTCGCACTCCTACACCGGCAACGCCCTGGCCTGCCGCGCCGCCCTGGCGGTGCTGGATCTCTTCGAGGAAGACGACGTCCTTGCCGACAACCAGGCGAAGGCCGCGCGCTTGAGCGAACTGCTCGCCCCCGTCGCCGCCCATCCGCGGGCCCGCCACTTCCGCCACACCGGCATGATCTGGGCGTTCGACGTGGCGGGGGCGCCGCCCGGCTTCAGCGGCGAATTCCATCGCCGCGCCCTGGAGCGGGGTCTGTTCATCCGCCCCATCGGCGGCACGGTCTACTTCATGCCGCCTTACGTCATCGGCGAAGCGGAAATGCGGCTGCTGACGGAAGTCACCCTGCAATTGCTCGATACGGTTTGATCGGTTTCCCCGGCCGCGTTCAAATCAACCAGTGCGCCCCGGCAATTCCTACCAATTTGCGCAAATCGCGGTAAACCCCGTCAACATTCGTCTCCGATCTGGCGTTAAATGCCTGCCGGAGATAGTCCAAATTGATGTCCTGATGGCTATTTTCAGTAACCAGGCTGTCCAGTAACATCCCCGACGCAACGTGAGTTGCCTTTTTCGCAAATAAGGAGAGTTAGCATGAAAGCAATCGTAGTTGCCGCAGCTGCCGCCCTCGCTCTGTCCACCGGCGTCGCCTCCGCCGACGAGGCCCTGGCCAAGGACAAGAAGTGCATGAGCTGCCACCAGATGGAGAAGAAGGTGGTGGGCCCCTCTTTCAAGGACATCGCCAAGAAGTACAAGGGCGACGCCAAGGCGCTGGCGCACAACGTCAATGTCATCAAGAAAGGCGGCAAGGGCGTCTGGGGCGCGGTGCCGATGCCCCCGCACCCGCAGGTTTCCGACGCCGACGCCGATAAGCTGGCGAAATGGGTGCTGTCCCTCTGAGCCTCACCGCTTGGGAAAATGGCCGGAATTTCCGGCCATTTTTTTGCCCCCCCCGGCCGCGCGGCGGGGCTCATGCGGAACCGCGAATTCCGCGTCCGAGCTGGCACGGTGTGATATAAATCCGGCGTTTTTTTCATCCGTCAGGGGAATCGCATGCAAGCCACCAGGTTTTCCATTTCCGCCTTGATCGTCACCATGACTCTCGGCCTGTCCGCTTGCGGCGAGAAAACGGCGGAAGGCCCCGAGGTCATCCGCATCGGTTCGGTGTCGCCGCTGACCGGCCCGCAGACCCACATCGGCAAGGACAACGAAAACGGCGCCCGCCTGGCGGTGGACGAGATCAATGCCCAGGGCCTGGAACTGGGCGGCAGGAAGGTGAAGCTGGAATTGCTGAGCGAGGACGACCAGGCCGAGCCCAAGACCGCCACCATCGTCGCGCAGAAGCTGGTGGACGCCGGCGTGGTGGCGGTGATTGGCCACCTCAACTCCGGCACCACCATCCCCGCCTCCAAGATCTACCATGATGCCGGCATACCCCAGATTTCGCCGTCCGCCACCGCCGTCGCCTATACCGCCCAGGGCTTCAAGACCGCCTACCGGGTGATGGCCAACGATGCCCAGCAGGGCAAGGCCTTGGGCGAATACGCGGTGGGCAAGCTGGGCGCGAAGAGGATCGCCATCATCGACGACCGCACCGCCTACGGCCAGGGCCTCGCCGACG
>JBBIIR010000415.1:0-2069 GCA_037446455.1 Hydrogenophilales bacterium
TCGCTTCCGGTTGCTCCCCACCCCGCTTCGCAGCGACGCAGTTACCTTCAGCTTCGGGGTCATGGCTTGCCCCGACACGGACTTCCACCGTGTTGTTTGCGCGCCTTCACGGGCGCACGATTCCCGCGTACGCGGGAATGACGGCCACGTAGACGGTAGCTTACAAGTAATCACGGGCTCCGAGCTCAGGGTGTGGCGCCGCGCGCGTTGCCGCCGTTGCCGGCAGGGCCGGTGTTGATCGGGAAATCCCTGGGCAACAGCACCCACATGCGCCCCTTCTGCTTCATCGCGCCGGCCTGGCGGCCGGCCTCGTCGCCGAATCCCCAGAAGAAATCGGCGCGCACGTTGCCGCGGATGGCGCCGCCGGTGTCCTGCGCCAGCATCAGACGGTTCAGCGGCGCGCTCGAGTTGGGGCGCGTGGTCGCCAGCCAGACCGGCGCGCCCAACGGCATGCCGCGCGGATCGACGGCGATGCTGCGCTCGGCGCTGAGGGGCACGCCGAGCGCGCCCAGGGGGCCGGGCAGATGATTGGGCAGCTCGCGGAAGAACACGTAACTGGGATTGGCGTTGAGCATTTCCGTCAGGCGCTCCGGATTGCGCCGGCCCCACTCCTTGATGCTCTGCATGGAAGCCTTGTCCAGGGTCAGCTCGCCGCGGTCGACCAGCCATCTGCCGATGGAACGGTAAGGGTGGCCGTTCTGGTCGGCATAGCCGATGCGCAGGACCTCGCCGTTCTCCAGTTGCACCCGGCCGGAGCCCTGCACCTGCAGGAAGAACAGTTCCACGGCATCGTCCACCCAGGCCAGTTCCTTGCCGCGCATGGGCGCCGAACCCGCCTCGATCTCCGCCCGGCTGAAGTAGGGCACCACGCGGTTGCCCTGCAGGCGGCCGCGCAGGCGCAGGTTTCTGAGCTCGGGATAGAGGGCGGAGAGGTCCACCACCAGCAGGTCGTCCGGCGCGGCGTACAGGGGGAAGCGGTATTTCGCGCTGAATTCGCGGCTGCCGCGCAGCAGAGGCTCGTAATAGCCGGTGACCAGACCTTCGTTGCCGCCCTCGGCCTGCTGGATCTGCCAAGGCTGGAAATGCTGCTCGAAATAGGCCCTGGCCGACGCGCTGTCCGGCGCGGCGGGCAGCCGCGCCGCCGCCTGGCAGACTCCGCGCCAGGCGGGATTGCCGCGCAGGCCGTTGCAGGATTGCAGCAGGGCCGGCCAGGCCTGGGCCGGATCGTCCTCGCGCCAGCCCGGCAACTGCGCCCAGGTCGCCGGCTTCAGCCAGGGCATCTCGCCGACCGGCGGCCTGGCCGGTTCCATGGCGGGCTGAGGCGGAACGGGCGGAGGGGGACCCGGCGGGAGCGGCGCCACCGGGACGTGGACGGGCTCGGCCACTGGGGGAAGCACAGCTTCCGGCGGCGCCGGCCGGGAAGGGGGCGCCGTCGGCGCCGGAGGTGGGGAGGGTGGCGTGACCGCGCAGCCGGACAGCAGGAGCGCCGCGCAGAACACGGCAATGCCGCCGCGCCGGCCGGTCGCGCCGGCCACGGGATTGGTGCGAAGCGCGCTCAATGCAGAACCCTGGGTACCGCCAGGATGAATTCGGGGATTTCCGCCTGGAACGCGGTGCCATCCTCGGCCACCATCTGATAGCTGCCCTTCATCGCGCCCACCGGCGTGGCGATGGCGGTGCCGCTGGTGTACTCAAAGCTTTCGCCCGGCTTCAGGAAGGGCTGCTCGCCCACCACGCCGAGGCCGCGCACCTCCTGCACCTTGTCGTGCGCGTCGCTGATGCGCCAGTGGCGGGAAATGAGCTGCGCCGCGATCTGGCCGGTATTGGCGATGGTGATGGTGTAGGAGAACACATAGCGGTTGGCGGAGTCGTCGGACTGTTCCGGAATGAAATTCGTCCTGGCGCTGACGGTGATGTGGTATTTCCTGACTTCTGCCATGGTCTTGCTGTCCGCATCCTGCTTGACGTGAAAGCCGCCTCGGCGACTCTCGAAGCTCCCCTCTCCCGCGGGCGGGAGAGGGGTTGGGGGTGAGGGAAACGGACATGACTTTCATGCTTCGGGGCGTCTT
>JBBIIR010000416.1:0-2064 GCA_037446455.1 Hydrogenophilales bacterium
GTCTCCCATGCCTCTGCCGTCCCTTCCCGCCGTGCTCGTCTTCGCCGGTACCGATCCCACCGGCGGCGCCGGCCTGCAGGCGGACGTGCTCACCCTGTCCAGCCTGGGCTGCCATGCCTTGTCCGTGGTCACCGCCGTCACCGTGCAGGATACCGTGGGCGTGGATGACTACCTGCCCATCGATCCCGAATGGATCGCCGACCAGGCCCGCGGCGTGCTCGAGGACATGCCGGTGGCCGCCATCAAGATCGGCATGCTCGGCAGCGTCGAGGCGGTGGCCGCCATCGCCGAGGTGGTCTCCGACTACCCGGACATCCCCCTGGTGCTGGACCCGGTGCTCGCCTCCGGCCGCGGCGACCCCCTGGCCAACGAGGAACTGCTCGAAGCCGTGCGCGATCTGCTGCTGCCGCAGACCACGCTGCTCACCCCCAACAGCATCGAGGCGCGGCGGCTGGCGGAAGACGTCGACGAGGACAACGACGATCCCGATCTGGACGAATGCGCTCGCCGGCTCATGGATCTCGGCTGCGAATATGTCCTCATCACGGGCGCCCACGAACAAGGCGCCCAGGTCAGCAACGCCCTCTACAACACCCGCGGCGTCGTGCATCGCCTGCACTGGGACCGCCTGCCCGGCTCCTACCACGGCTCCGGCTGTACCCTGGCCTCGGCTGTCGCCGCCCTGCTGGCGCAGGGCCAGGACATCGCCGAGGCGGTGAAGGAAGCGCAGGAATATACCTACCAGACCCTGAAGAACGCCTACCGGCCCGGCATGGGGCAACACATCCCGGACCGGCTGTACTGGGTGCGCGGGGACGATGAAGAGTAAGGCGGACCTGTACGCCATCACCCCGGACTGGTCCGACAGCCGCCGTCTGCTGGCAGCCAGCGCAGCCATCCTGGCCGCCGGCTGCGGCTGGCTGCAGTACCGCAACAAGGCCACCGGCGACCGCCAGCGCCAGGAGCAGGCCGTGGCCCTGCGCGGCCTCACCCGGCAATACGGCGCCCGGCTGATCATCAATGACGACATGGAGCTGGCCCTGTTCTGCGAGGCCGACGGCGTCCACCTGGGCGAGACCGACGGAGGCCTGGCCCAGGCCCGCGCCCGCCTGGACCACGCCGGACCCGGTAGAATCCTGGGCGCCTCCTGCTACCAGAGCCTGGACCTGGCGGAAGCGGCGGCGAAGGCCGGCGCCGACTACATCGCCTTCGGCAGCTTCTTCGCCTCGCCCACCAAGCCGCGGGCGTTGCGGGCCGATCCGGCGCTGCTGGCGGCGGGCAAGGCGAAAACCGGCCTGCCGGTGTGCGCCATCGGCGGCATCACCCCGGCCAACGCCGGCCAACTGCTGGCCGCCGGCGCCGACCTGCTGGCCGTGATCAGCGCCCTGTTCGAGGCCGCCGAACCCTACGAGACCACCCGACAATTCCTGACACTCCTCGAGGAAACCCATGAGCTCCCGTAACGACCAACTCTTCGAACAATCCCGGAAAGTCATCCCCGGCGGCGTCAACTCGCCGGTGCGCGCCTTCCGCTCGGTGGGCGGCACCCCCCGCTTCTTCGCCAAAGGGCTCGGGGCACGGGTGTGGGACGCGGACGGCAAGGCCTACCTCGACTACGTCGGTTCCTGGGGCCCGCTGATCCTGGGCCATGCCGACCCGGACGTGGTCAAGGCGGTACAGGACACCGCCGCCCTGGGTCTCTCCTTCGGCGCTCCCACCGAGATGGAGCTGGTCATGGCCGAGAAGCTCCAGGCCATGCTGCCCAGCATGGAAAAGCTGCGTCTGGTCTCCTCCGGCACCGAGGCCACCATGAGCGCCATCCGCCTGGCCCGGGGCTACACCGGCCGCGACCTGCTCATCAAGTTCGAGGGCTGCTACCACGGCCACGCCGACAGCCTCTTGGTGAAGGCCGGCTCCGGCCTGCTCACCTTCGGCAGCCCCAGCTCCGCCGGCGTGCCCGCCGACACCTCGCGCCACACCCTGGTGCTGGACTACAACGACATCGACCAGGTGAACCGGGTGTTCGCCGAGAAGGGCAATGAGATCGCCTGCGTCATCGTCGAA